>JBJTAU010000196.1:0-4218 GCA_046090965.1 Limisphaerales bacterium
ACCACGCCGGACGGGAAGTTCACCGTCGAATTCGTCGAGTGCCTCGCCGACTGCGGCAACGCGCCCGTGGTGCTGCTGAACGAGGACTTGCTGACAAAGGTCACTTCCACGCAGGCGGACGAAATCGTAGCGAAGGGAAGGAACGCGTGAAGACCTGGTTGCCCGACATGGATTCGAACCATGACAAACAGATTCAGAGACTGTTGTGCTACCATTACACCATCGGGCAGTCCGTAGCGCCGAGGAAACTAGTAGCTTTCGCAAGCCAGTCAAGCCACGCCTCTGATTCACGCACCACGCACCACGCAGCACGCCGTTAGCCATGCCGCAGGAACACAGGCTCATTCTGAAGCACGCCGACCTGCCCGGTTACACGCCGGACATGGAGTGCTATCTCCGCCACGGCGGCTATGAATCGCTCAAGAAAGCGCTTGCCCTCGCGCCGAAGGATTTGCCCGACGGCAAGAAAATGTCGCCACAGGAGCAGGTGCGCGAGGACGTGAAGGCTTCCGGCCTGCGCGGTCGCGGCGGCGCGGGCTTCAGCGCGGGCATCAAGTGGTCGCTCGTGGACCGCAAATCCGGCAAGCCCATTTACCTCATCTGCAACGCCGACGAATCCGAGCCGGGCACCTTCAAGGACCGCCAGATCCTCCACAAGGACCCGCACCAGCTCATCGAGGGGATGATTCTCTCCTGCTGGGCGAACGACGTGAAGCTCGCCTACCTCTACATCCGCGGCGAGATGCCGCAGGGCGCGAAGCTGTTGAACAAGGCCCTCGACGAAGCGCGGGCGAAGAGCTTCCTCGGCAAGAACATCCTTGGCTCCGGCTACGACTTGGAGATTCACGTCCATCGCGGCGCGGGCGCTTACATCTGCGGCGAGGAGACCGGCCTGATCGAGTCGCTCGAAGGCAAGCGCGCCTACCCGCGCATCAAGCCGCCCTACTTCCCCGCCGTGCTGGGTCTCTACATGTGCCCGACCATCGTGAACAACGTGGAGACGCTCTGCGCCGTGAAGCACATCGTCGCGATGGGCGCGGCCGAATACGCCAAGCTCGGCACGCCCAACAACACCGGCACCCGCATCGTCAGCCTCAGCGGCGACGTGAAACGCCCCGGCTACTTTGAAATTGAGGTCGGCAAGGTCACCATCGGCGAACTCATCAACGACCCCGCGTTCGGCGGCGGCCTGCGCGATGGCCGCAAGCTCAAAGCCATCATCCCCGGCGGTTCCTCTTCGAAAATTCTCAAGGCCGGCGAGACCTTCAAACTCAACCGCAAAGGCCCCGACGGCCAGATGGCCAAGGTGGACGTGCCGCTCCTCGACCTGCCCTACGACTTCGATTCCCTCATGGCTGCCGGCACCATGTCCGGCTCCGGGGCCATCATCGTGCTCGACGACACCCGCGACATCGTCGAGGCGCTCGCGAACCTCGCCGAGTTTTACGCGCACGAGAGCTGCGGCCAGTGCACGCCCTGCCGCGAGGGCTCGCTTTGGATGAGCAAGGCCCTCCACCGCCTCACCCACGGCCACGGCCGCAAGGCCGACGCCGACTACCTGCTGCACATCGCGCAAAACATCCAAGGCCGCACCATCTGCGCCTTCGGCGAGGCCTGCGCCTGGCCGGTCTTGAGCTACGTGAAGAAGTTCAAGGACGACTTTGAAGCCAAAGGCGCGGCGGATGAGGCGAGGCACGCCACCGTCGGAGCCGGTCCAACGCAAGAGATGAAAATCGCTGCCAACCAACACCAGTGATAACCCTATCGTCATGAGCACGACTGCCCTCAAAGTTTGTGTCGAAGCCCTGAGCCTGCCGCGCGAGGCGCGCGCTGACTTGGCGCACCGGTTGTTGGTGAGCCTCGAAGATGAAGCGGCCACGCCGGCAATCGAAGACGCTTGGAAAGCCACCGCCGAGCGACGTTACGACCGGCTGAAGCGTGGCAAGACCACGGCGCGTGATGCCAAACTGGCTGTGCGGGAAGCCCGCAAACGGCTGGCCAAATGAGGGTGATACTTGAACGCGAGGCCGAAGATGAAATGCTCGAAGCAGCACGCTATTACGATGAGCAGCAAGCCGGACTGGGAGCCGACCTGCTCGACAAGGTGGATGTCGCGATTGATGAAGTCGGAGCCGACCCGGCGAGGTTCGGATTCTATCGCGGCTCAAAACTTGTTCGCAGCATTCGCCTCGAACGTTTTCCCTATCGGCTCCTGTTCGTTTTGGAACCAGACCGCGTCGCCATCGTCGCTGTGATGCACTTGCACCGCCACCCAAATTACTGGAAGCACCGATTGAGCTAGACCATGTCCGCCCCCGCGACAACTGAAGCCAAGCCCGCCGCGCCCGCCGCTGCGCCGGCTCCGCCGCCGCCGTCCGATAAAATCAAGATCAAGGTGGATGGCCGCGAGGTCGAGGTGCCGAAGATGATGCCCAACTGGCAGGGCAAGATGGAGCCAACCACGATGCTTCAGGCCTGCCAGCTCGCGGCGAAGGAAGTGCCGCACTACTGCTACCACCCGAAGCTCCCGGTCGCAGGCAACTGCCGCATGTGCCTCGTCGAGTTCGGCACGCCGCAGATGGGGCCGGATCGCAAGCCCGTGCTCAACGAGGACGGCTCGCCGAAGATTGCGAAGTCCGTGCTGCCTTACGAGCCGTCCACGCCGCGCGGGGCCATCGCGTGCGCCACGCCCATTTCGCCGGGCATGGAGATTTACCCGAGTTCGCCCGCGACGAAACAGATGCGCGAGGCGGTGCTGGAATCACTGCTCATCAATCACCCGCTCGACTGCCCCATCTGCGACCAAGCCGGTGAGTGCAAGCTCCAGGAATACTCCGTCGAGCACGGTCAGGCGCAGAGCCGCTTCGTCGAGGCGAAGGTTCACAAGCCCAAGGCCGTTGACCTCGGCCCGCGCATCACGCTGGACGACGAGCGTTGCGTGCTCTGCACCCGCTGCATCCGTTTCACGAAGGACATCGCCGGCGACGATGCACTCGGCATCGTCAATCGCGGCAGCTACAACACCATCGCTGCGTGGGCCGAGGGCGCGTTCGACAACAACTACACGCTCAACACCGTGGACAACTGCCCGGTGGGCGCGCTCACCTCGAAGGATTTCCGCTTCCAGATGCGCGTGTGGTTCATGAAGGAAACCAAGTCGCTCTGCACGAGCTGCGGCACCGGCTGCAACACCGTCATCGGCTCGCGCGAGGAGAGGGTTTATCGCTACGAGCCGCGCCAGAACGACGCGGTGAACTCAACGTGGATGTGCGACGCGGGCCGCCTGAACTACAAGTGGATTGGCCGCGAAGACCGGCTCCGGAAATGTGGAATGCGGATTACGGAACGCGGAATGTTGGAAGTCGCGTGGCCCACGGCGCTGAAGGCGATTTCGGCGAAGCTGGCTTCGGCTGCTAGCGGCAGCGTCGCCGTCGTCGCCAGCGCTCGGCAGACGACCGAGGAACTTTGGCTGCTGGCCAAGCTCGCGAAGAAGTTCAACGCGCTGACCGACTCCGTCGCGCGCAACGGCGAGGGCGACAAGCTGCTCGTCCACGCCGACAAGACCCCGAACTCCAACGGGGCGCGGCTCACCGGCATCGCCGGCCCGCAGCTTGGTGCGAACCTCGCGAAGATTGCCGACGGCATCCGCAGCGGCAGCATCAAGACGCTCATCGTATTCGGCGAGGACGTGACGAAGCACGGCATCGGCGCGGACCTGCTCGCGAAGCTCGACACGCTCATCGTCAGCGACATCCTGCCGAATGCCACGACCGCCGCCGCGCACTTCGTCCTGCCCGGCTGCGCGCACGTCGAGAAGCGCGGCACGTTCGTCAACGTGAAGGGCCGCGTGCAGAAGTTCATGAAAGCCGTCGAGGCCCCCGGCGACGCGCGGCCCGAGTGGGAGTTCCTGCACGAGTTGGTCCACCACGTCACCGGCCAGAACGGCTTCTCGACCATCGAAGGGCTGTTCAACCAGATGGCGCGCGAAGTCCCCGGCTTCGCGGGGCTGGAGTGGGCAAAGCTCGGCGACACGGGCGGGACGGTGCAAATCTAGTTTTCCATGGCTTGGCTTGATTCATTAAGTCCGCAGACGCAGTTAGTGTTCTTCACGCTGCTGAAGATTGCGTGCGTGCTGGGGCCGCTGCTCACGCTCGTCGCCTACGCGGTGCTGGCGGAGCGCAAGGTTTCAGCGCTCATCCAAGACCGCGTGGGGCCGAA
>JBJTAU010000197.1:0-4144 GCA_046090965.1 Limisphaerales bacterium
AGCCGGAAGTCGGCGAGTTCACTTCCCAGCGTCGTTGGGCAGATCCGCCGCCGGTGTGGCGAAATGGCAGACGCACGGGACTTAAAATCCCGGGACAGTAAAATGTCGTGTGGGTTCGAGTCCCGCCACCGGCACCAACAATGAGGCATTTTCACTGACGTGACCTCGCTGTTTCGGGCCAGCCTCGATCAAACCGCCGCCGCGCAGGCTCCTCGATTCCCGTCCGGATCGTTCTCGTAGATGTGCTCGACGACGGCCGAGCAGTTCGGCTGGTAAAGCTCCGGCGAGTAGGCGTGGGGCATGGATTTGTGCTCGCTGCTGGATTATCGCGTTCGCTTGACGCTTGTGAATGCTTCCAACGCCACTGATCGCGCAACGGCGTGTCGCACGATGGGTTCTGGGTAATGGTGTCCCAGTTTCAAACCCGCTGCGCGCAACTCAGTCGCCGGCGCTTTGTCCGGCTGGTGAATCCATTTCACTGGGAGCTTCGCGAGTTCGGGACACCAGCGGCGGACGTAATCGCCGTTCGGGTCGAACTTCTCGCCCTGGCTCGCGGGATTGAAGATGCGGAAATACGGCGCTGCATCCGCGCCGCAACCGGCCGTCCACTGCCAGCCCAGCGTGTTGTTCGCCAGATTAGCGTCCACTAACGTGTCCCAAAACCATCGCGCACCTTCCTCCCAGGTGATCAAGAGGTCTTTGACCAGAAACGACGCGACGAGCATACGCACGCGGTTGTGCATCCAACCGGTGGTCCACAACTCGCGCAGCCCGGCGTCTACGATGGGATAGCCGGTGCGGCCCTTCTGCCAAGCCTTCAGCCACGCGGCGTCTTTGCGCCACGGGAATTTCTTGAAGCCGGCGCGCAACGGTTCGGCAGGTGTGTGCGGGACATGGTAGAGCAAGTGGTGGGCGAACTCGCGCCCACCAACCTCGGCGAGAAACTGCGAGCCACGCCATTGCGCTGCCGCCAGCCCGCGCTTGGTTGCCCTCGCCGCCACGCCGTGCCAGACCTGACGAGGGCTGATCTCGCCAAAGTGCAGATGCGGCGAGAGCCTCGACGTGCCAACGACATCGGGCCGATTGCGCTGCTCGGAATAATTGTCGAAGGCGCGCGAGAGAAATTGTTGCAACGCAGCGGCCGCGCCCGTTTCGCCCGGTTGCCAGACCGTGCGAAAACCTTCGGCCCACTTGATGCGCGGTTCGAGTTCCAGTTCGTCGAGCGCCAGCGACTTCAGCCGGCGCGCAGGCGAAGCAATGTGCTTCGGCGTGGGCAGTGGCTCGGCAGGATCAGGCTTCGCGAGGCAATGCCGCCAGAACGGCGTGAAGACCTGGAATGGCTTGCCGCTCTGGTTCTGAATGGTCCAGGGCTCGTGCAAGAGCCCGGCATTGAAGCTTTCGGCTTCCAGCCCATCCCCGCGCAGTGCCTCCTTCACCACCTTGTCGCGCGCGATGCACGCCGGCTCGTAACGCCGATTCCAAAACACGCTCCTCGCGCCAGTCTCCTTCGCGAGCTGACGCAACTCCGCCAGCGCCGCGCCACGCCGGATGACCAGTCGCGACCCCACCGCGCGCAATTGCGCGTCCAGCGCCGCCAGCGATTGATGCAACCACCAATTCGAGGCACCGCCCGGCGACCACGGGGCTTCTTCCTCCGGCGACCAGACAAAAACCGGCAGCACCGTCCCGCCGTTTGTTGCCGCAGCGGACAATGCGGGATTATCCGCTAGCCGCAAATCAAGACGCACCCACCAGATGGAAACGCGTTCATTCATCGTTTGCCTCCAAACTTGTTCCGCAACACCTCCTGCCGAAACGCGAAGATCTTCTGGATGTCGCGGCGGACGAACGCCGCGTGCAGGAGGAAATCCAGCGGCACAGCGTAGCGCACCTCGTCGCGGGCCAGCGTGCCGCCGTCGCGCAGTTCGAAGGTGTGCGTGTGAATCCAGCGCCGATAGGGCCCGCGCACCTGCTCGTCCACGAAACGGAATGGCGGCTGCCATTCCTTGATCAGCGTCCTCCAGCGCAGCGGAATCCCACGCAGCCGCAGTTTGTAGTCAATGAGCGACCCCTCGCGCATCGCGATGGGCCGCGGTGTGACAATCTGGAAGTGCAACCACGGTGGCGTGATGGCGTCGAGGTTTGCGGCGTCGGCGAAGAAGGAGAACAACTCCTCCGGTGGCAGCGGCAGCCAGAGTTCGCATTGAAATTCGTGAATGCGCATCTTTCCATCACCGGTTCACTTCCCCGCCTCCGTTCGCAGCATCACTTCGTTGCGACGGAGAAACGCCGGCGTCCACGGCGGATCGAAATAGCCATGGACTGGCGGTGACATTTCCTTCAAACCCTCCGCCTTAATCCACGCCCGCAAGCGCTCCAGCGACTCCGCTTCGTTCTTCGCGTTGCGCCCGCCGCTGTAGCGCCGCACCGCAAACCGCCCCGGCGGCAGTTCGCGCACGGTCACCGCGCCATCCGATGGCTTGGGCACTGCGCCCGTTTGCAATTTGGCCGGCATCACGAAGGCCATCGTGGAGTTCGTTTCGCTGCCGGACATGAACACCGGCGTGGTCATGGCGATCTTCTGCTTGCCCTCGTTGGCGCCGGTGATGAACCGGAACAAACGCATGAAACTCCCGTCGCTCCCATCCCCGCGTCCGGCGGCCATCGAGGTCTCCACCACCCTGAGCGCCGGATACTCCCGCAACTGAAACTTCCCATCCGAACGCACGACCTTGTAAGGCGCGGACTCATACCCGGCGCGCGTGGCCTGGCAACCCGCGAGCGCGAGGCCAAGCACCACCACGAGAATCAACAGCGGCATCCACATTTTCTTCACCGCGAGAATCTAACAAAGCGGCCTCGGCAAGGCGACTGCAAAGCATCCGGCCCGCCCTCGAGGCAGTGGGCGGTGCGCCAGCACCTCCCAATCCGCCGGGAGCAGGCCAATGCGGCTGTCCTGTCGTTCGAGGCGATGACCTGACTGTCAGGCGCGCGATGGCGTTGAGCTTGGCCCAGGTGAGGGCGGCTTGGGAAAAGTGATTGAACCTGTTCGCTGAACGCGTTCCTATCCCCTCTGTTAGCGGAAACTGAATGCAACCTGACGCGGCCTGCCTGCGTCTCAACCCGTAACCTGTGAAACTCCCCTCCCTCCTCGCTGCGTCCCTCGGCCTTGCTCTGCTGGCCGGGGCCGCCTCCGCCGCCAACTGGACTTCCGGAATGACCGAAGGCACGGTCGCCCTCAAGTCCGCCGGGCCGATCACGTTCGGGCCGGACGCGATCCTCTTCGTCGCTGACACCAAGTCTGCCGCGATTGTCGCCATCGCCACGGGTGACACGAAAGGCGGGGCCGCCAAGTCCGTGAAGGTGGACGCCATCAACACGAAGGTCGCCGCCCTGCTCGGCACCGCCGCCGACCAAATCATCATTGACGACCTCGCGGTGAATCCCATCTCGCACACCGCTTATCTCGCCGTCTCGCGTGGTCGGGGTGCAGGGGCGACACCGGTGCTGGTGCGCGTGAAGGGCGACGGCAGCCTCGAAGTTGTCTCGCTGGACAAGGTGAAGCACGCCCGCGCCGAGTTACCCGATGCGCCGGTGGACGGCGTGCAGGGCGACGGCAAGAAGCAGAGCAACCCGCGCCAGGAATCCATCACGGACATCGCATTCCTCGAAGACCGCCTGCTCGTCGCCGGCCTGTCGAACGAGGAGTTTTCCTCCGCGCTCCGCGCGATCCCGTTCCCGTTCCAGAAGGTTGCCCACGGCACGAGCGTCGAGATTTACCACGGCGCGCACGGAAAGTTCGAAACGCGCTCGCCCATTCGGACCTTTGTCCCGTTCAAGGTCGGCACCGAGATGCAGTTGCTCGCCGCTTACACCTGCACGCCACTGGTGCAGTTCCCCATCAGCTCGCTGACGCCCGGCGTGAAGGTCAAGGGCAAGACCATCGCCGAGTTGGGCAACCGCAACCGCCCGCTGGACATGATCGTGTATCAGAAGGATGGCAAGGACTGGCTCCTGCTGGCCAACAACAGCCGCGGCGTGATGAAAATTTCCACCGACAACATCTCCGGAGCCGACTCCATCACCGCGCCCGTGGGCGGCGGCGGCACGCAGGGCATGAAGTATGAGACCATCGAGTCTTGGA
>JBJTAU010000198.1:0-3056 GCA_046090965.1 Limisphaerales bacterium
TGAAGAAATCGCGCTCGGGCGTGAGCCGCACGGCCAAAGTCTGCTGCGCACCAGCCCGGCGAATGAGCAGCGACACCGGTTTGTCCGTGCCGGCGGCGTTTAGCTCGCGCATGAACTCGATGAAGTTGCGCGGCGTCTTGCCGGCGACTTGGAGGACGGTGTCGCCCACGCGCAGGCCGCCCTTGTCCGCCGGACTGGCGGGTTCGACGGCGGTGACTTCGAGCAAGCTCGCGCCCGAGCGCACGCTCGCGCCGCACCCCATCGCCTTGGTCCCCTCAGGCGTGAAGTAGCGGGACAACGCCTCGTTCACGCGCTTGATGGGGATGGCGAAGCCGATGCCCTGCCCTTCGCGATAGACGGCGACGTTCAGGCCGATCAGTTCGCCGCGCAGGTTGATCAGCGGGCCGCCGGAGTTGCCGGGGTTGATGGCGGCGTCGGTCTGGAGCCAGTCCGCCACGTCGAGCGGGCTGTCCTCGCGCGCCGGCCGGCGGGACTTCGAGCTGAGGATGCCCTTGCTCACCGAGCCGCCGAGGCCGAAGGGATTGCCCAGCGTGATAACCGTTTCGCCGAGCAGCAAATCATCATCCGCCGCGAAGCGGACCGGCGTGAACTTCTCGCCCTCCTTGGCCTTGATCTTGAGCAGGGCCACATCGGTCTTCGTGGTGCCGGTCACGCGCTCGGCTTCGAGCTCGCGGCCGTCCATGAGCTTCACCCAGATGCGGCTGGCGCCCTTGACGACATGCTCGTTGGTCAGCACGTAGCCGCTTTCGTCCATGATGACGGCGGAGCCGACGCTGGACGGAACCTCCTCAAGCTGCGGTCGCACGCGGTAGCCGAAGAACTCCGCGCGCCAGCGGAAGAACGGGTCCGTGTTGTCCACGACCGTGGTGGTGGCGATGTTGACGACGCTGGGCATGACGCGCTCGACGGCGGTGACGGCGGCATCGCGGCGCACGTCGGCGGTCTGGGCGCGCGCGGCAAGCAGCAGCGCGGCGGAGGCCGCCAGCGCGAGGCCGGCGGCGCGGCGGCGCGAAACGGACGATGGCTGGATGCAATTCATGCCCACACTGACAACGCGGCTCCCGCCGCGTTCAAGCGTCGGGGACGGCGGCGAAAGTGTTGCCGCACGCGCGTCTATAAAGCAACCGCAAGGTGCCGGCGCAACCCCGCTACGGGCTATCCGCTTGACCCCTCCCGCACTGCTTGCGACAACCAGTGGCATGAAGCCGATTTCACTCGTGGTTACTGGCCTTTGCGCCTCGCTGCTGTCCGCCGCCGCTGCTGATTTCCACGTTCACGCTTGGAAAAAAATCCAGCTCACCGACCAGTTCTGGAGCGAGGGCGCGACCTTCGCCGACCTCAACCGGGACGGCCACAACGACATCATCTCCGGGCCGTATTGGTGGGCCGGGCCGGATTTCAAGACGCGCCACAAGTTCTACGACGACGCGCGCACGTTCACGAAGAAGAAGGCCGACGGCACCGAGGAGAAAATCCCCGGCTTCGAGGGCGGCCTGGGCAGCAAGAACACTTACTCGGACAACTTCTTCGCGTTCACGCACGACTTCAATGGCGATGGCTTCCCGGACATTCTCATCTACGGCTTCCCCGGCCAGGACGCGTCGTGGTTTGTGAATCCCGGCAAGACCGGCCTCGCCACCGACACGCCGTGGGCACGCCACAAAGTCTTCGACGTGGTGGACAACGAGTCGCCGACGTGGGGCGACCTGCTCGGCACCGGCAAGCCCGTCATCGTGTGCATGAGCGGCGGCTTCATCGGCTACGTCGCGCCGAACTGGGAGAAGCCCGCCGTGAAGTGGACGTTCCAGCCCATCTCGCCCAAGGGCGGCTACCAGCGCTTCACGCACGGCCTGGGCTTCGGCGACGTGAACGGGGATGGCCGCGCGGACATCCTCGAAAGCAACGGCTGGTGGGAGCAGCCCGCCTCGCTCACCGGCGACCCGGTGTGGAAGTTCCATCCGTTCAAGTTCAACGTCGTCGGCGCGCAGATGTATGCTTACGACGTGAACGGCGACGGGCGCGCTGACATCATTACGAGCCTTGCCGCGCATGGCTTTGGTCTCGTCTGGTGGGAGCAGCTCGCGCAGAAGGACGCGCAGGGCGAACTCCAGTTCAAGCAGCACGTCATCATGAACAAGGAGCCGAACGAGAATCGCTACGGGGTGAAGTTCTCGCAGCTCCACGCCATCGACCTCGTGGACATGGACGGCGACGGCCTCAAGGACATCGTCACCGGCAAGCGCTTCTGGGCGCACGGCCCCACGGGCGATGCGGACTCCGGCGCGCCGGCGGTGCTCTACTGGTTCAAGCTCACGCGCGGCGCGAACGGCACCGTGGACTGGGTGCCGCACCTCATCGACGACAACTCCGGCATCGGCACGCAGGTCGTGGCCGGCGACATGAGCGGCGACAAGCTGCCCGATGTGGTGGTGGGCAACAAGAAGGGCACGTTCGTGCATTTGCATTCGGTGAAATCAGTGAGCAAGGAGGAATGGGAGAAGGCCCAGCCGCCCGTGAAGTTTGCCGATGCGGGCAAACAGGAACTCAAAGCCGAAGCCGTCGTCACGCGCACCGGAACGCCGGCCGTCGCCGCGAACGCCAAGCCCAACCCGCCGCTGCCCGGCAACGGCGTCCTGCCTGTCGGGGCCGATGGCAAGCCGCTCAACACCGACTTCGAGACGGGCGACCTACGCGATTGGACCGCGACCGGCGACGTCGCCAAAGGCCAGCCGACGAAGGGCCCCATCCACCAGACCCGCACGTTCGGCGAGGGCAAGGTCGCGACCCACCTCGGCGACTGGTGGTTCGGCGGCTACGAGAAGTTCGAGGACAACCCCCCGGGAACGCTGACCAGCGCGGCGTTCAAGGTCACGCAGCCGTGGGCGGCGTTCCTCATCGGCGGCGGCAATCTCCCCGGCATACGCGTCGAGCTCGTCACGAAGGCGGACAACAAGGCTTTCTTCACCGCGCGGGGGCAGAACACAGAGACGATGCTGCCGGTGGTCGTAGATTTGGCGGCGCAGCAGGGCAAAGAG
>JBJTAU010000199.1:0-4128 GCA_046090965.1 Limisphaerales bacterium
GCCCACGACGATCAGCCGCGCGCCTTCGCGCACGAACGCCGCCGTGGCCGAGCGGCCGAGTCCACTGGTGCCGCCGATGACGACGAGGACTTTGCCGCTGAGTTTGCTCACGCGCGCTTGATAGCGGGTGCGGCAGCGTCAGGCGAGCTTTCTGCGCAGCCCCGCCGCGCCTGCCGCAAAAGGGCGTGACCGGGCCGTCGGGGTTGCCTAGCTTCGCGCCGATGTGGCGAGAGCGAACGGATGCGTTTTGCGAGCGGGGGATTCACGTCCTTTTGGTCGTGCTCCTCGTGTTCGGGTCGCTCGCGCTGGGCGGCACGCACGCGGAGTTTTTCGCGGTCATGGCCGGACTGGGCGTGGCGGCGCTGCTTCTGTGGCTGGTGCGGTTGTGGGTCGCTCCGGAGCCGGCGGTGCTCTGGCCACCGATGGCGTGGGCGGTCGCGGCGTTCCTCCTTTACGCCGTGTTGCGCTACCACTCCGCGCCGGTGGAATACACCTCGCGCGGCGAACTGCTCCGCGTGGCGCTCTACGCGGTGGTGTTCTTCGTGGTGCTGAACAATCTCAACCGCTCGCACTCGGCGGGTTGGATCGTCGGTGCGATGCTCGCGGTCGCGGCCTTCTCAGCGATGTATGGGATCTATCAAGTCCTGACCAAGTCGTCACAGGTTTGGAATTTCGTCCGCTGGGAAGGCTACGTCGGGCGCGGCTCCGGCACCTACATCTGTCCGAACCCTCGCGCCGGCAGGCTGGAGCTGCCGCTGCCGCTGGGATTGGCGTATTTGCTCGCTGGCCGCTTGAGTCACTTGGCGCGCATCCTCACGGGCTATGCGGTCGTGGTCATCCTGGCGGGACTCGCGGCCACGGAGTCGCGGGGCGCGTGGGTGGCGACGACGCTGGCGCTGCTGGTGTTCTTCGCGGTGCTGCTGGGCCAGCGGGGGCAGCGCGTGCCGGCGCTGCTGTTGTTCGTGCTGCTGGCGGGTGCAGCGGCGTGGTTTGTCATCGCCGCGCAATCCTCCTCCTCGCGGGTGCGGCAAATCCTGGGGCAGGAGCAACTGGAAGACGCGCGGCTGCACGTCTGGCCGGCAGCGGTCAAAATCTGGCAGGCGAATTTCTGGTGGGGCGCGGGGCCGGCGCACTTCGACCACCTCTTCCCGATGTACCGCGACCCGCACGTGCAGGCCCGGGCGGGGCGCGCGCACAACGACTTCCTCACCACCCTCGCCGACTGGGGCGTGGTGGGCGCGGCACTCGTGGCCATCGCGCTGGGGTTGCTGTTCTGGGGCGTGTTCCGCATCTGGCGGCACGCCCAGCGCGAGGGTGACGACCTTCGCTCCCGGCAAAGCAACCGCATGGCGTTCGTGCTCGGTGCGTCCGTCGGCCTGCTGGCGCTGCTCTTGCACGGCGTCACGGATTTCAATTTCCACATTCCCGCCAACGCGCTCGCGGCAGTCGTCCTCATGGCGTTGCTCGGCGCACACTGGCGGTTTGCGACCGGCGACTATCACGTGACCATCGGCCTTGCCGGACGCGGCGCGATCACCGTGCTCGGGTTGGTCACGGCGGCGTGGCTGGGCCAGCAGGCCACCTCGCGCGGGCTGGAGCGCGACCTCCTCACGCGTTCCGACGATCCCCACGGAACCCGTGCGCAGCAGCTTGATCTGTTGCGGCAAGCACACGCGTTGGAACCGATGAATTCCCAGACCTGCTTCAGCCTGGGCGAAGTCCTGCGCGTGGAGGCGTGGGAACGCCCGCCGAATTACGAGCAATTGGCCGAGGAAGCGATGAACTGGTTCGAGCGCGCGTGGCGCTTGAATCCCTACGACGCCTACGCACGGCTACGCTACGGGATGTGCCTGGACTTGCTCGCCCAGCGGCAGACGGCGACGCGTTACTTCTTGCGCGCGCTTGAGCTGGACCCGAACGGAGCCTTCACGCTTTCGTATGTCGGCTGGCATTACTGCCAGTTGGAGGAGTGGGAAACCGCGCGCGGCTACCTGCAACAGGCCGCCGAGAAGCGGGACGTGGACCACACCATGACGCTCATCTTCCTGCAACTGGCGAAGGACCGCCTTGCTGAACAGCAGAAACGCTGACGGACACTCAGCGCGCCTGAATTTGCTCGTCCGCCGCCAGCAAAGTTCACCGAGGTCGCCTTGTGGTCATCAACATTTTGGTTCTTCAACGGGCGGCGGTTTCGCTAACACAGCAGCGTTGCAACCGGCTGACTCCAAAACCACCGGCCCTTCGGCACTCGCCGTCGAGTGCCAGCACTTGACCCGGCGCTTTGGCAAGGTCGAGGCGCTGGCGGGCGTGAGCCTCAACGTGCGGCGGGGCGAATTCCTCTCCCTCCTCGGGCCGTCGGGCTGCGGGAAGACCACGCTGTTGCGCATCATCGCGGGGCTGGACTTGCCTGACAGCGGCGACCTGCGCATCGGCGGCCTGCCGGCGCTACGGCTGCCGGCGTGGAAGCGGCCGGTCAACACCGTCTTCCAGTCCTACGCGCTGTTCCCGCATCTGAGCGTCTCGGAGAACATCGCCTTCGGCCTGCGGATGAAGCGGCTCGATGCGCACGACATCACGCGCCGGACCATCTCGGTGATGGAGTTGACGCAGATCATGCCGCTGGCGGGCCGGCATCCGAACGAGCTTTCCGGCGGGCAGAAGCAGCGCGTCGCGCTCGCGCGCGCCATTGTCAATGAGCCGGAAGTTCTGCTTCTGGACGAGCCGCTCGGCGCGCTGGACCTGAAGTTGCGCAAGGAGCTTCAGCTCGAGCTTCACCACCTCCAGCAGCGGCTCGGCATCACCTTCATCCACGTCACGCACGATCAGGACGAGGCCATGGCCATGAGCGACCGCGTGGCGGTGATGAACGCGGGCCGGGTCGAGCAGTTGGGCACGCCGGAGGAACTTTACGAGCGGCCCAAGACCCGGTTCGTCGCGCAGTTCATCGGCGCGGGCAATTTCTTCGAGGGCAAGTTCATCTCCCGCATGGACAGCGTGGTGGAGGCCGAGACTTCGCTGGGTCGCCTACGGATGGAACTCACCGCCGCCGGCATCGAGCTCGCGGAGCAGGCGGAGCAGGGGAAGCTTTCGCTGGGCATCCGCCCCGAGCGCGTTTCCCTGCAAGGCGGCGAAACCGGCGACAACCGGTTCCTTGGGCGCATCGAGGAGATCACCTTCAACGGAGCGGAGAGCCATTACCGCGTCCAGATCGGCAAGACCGAGTTGCGCGTGGTGGAGCTCAACACCGGCCGGCGCGCCGTCGGGCTCTTCGTCGGGGACTCGGTCGAGGTCTCCGTGTCGCCGGCGAGCATCTTCCTGCTGGAGAACTAAATGGCCGAGCCAACCCAACCGACCGGCGCGACGGCCTTCAAGCGCCGCCGCCGCATCCGGCGCACGGTGCATTTCGGCGAGCCGCTGCCGCCGGGCGCGCACACGTTCCGCGCCGCGTGGCTCTGCGGGCCGGCCTTGGCGTGGGTGACGGTGTTCCTGCTCGTGCCGCTGGGGTACGTCTTCGCCCTGAGCTTCGCGCACCGCGGGGACGCGGGCGAAATCGTGTGGCGAGTCACCTGGGAGAATTACGCGCGGCTCTTCGGCTACGGCGCGCTGGGCTTCGATCCGGTGCAACCGCTCATCCTCGGCCGCAGCCTCGGGGTCGGGCTGGCGACGGCGGCGTTATGCCTGCTCACCGGGTTGCCGGTCGCGTTCTTCATCGCCGGTCTGCCGCGTCGGTGGAAGACCGTGGCCTTGACGCTCGTGGTGATTCCCTTCTGGACGAACCTGCTGATCCGCACCTACGCGTGGCAACTGATCCTCGCGCCAGAAGGCTGGCTCGCCGACGTGCTCACCACGGCCGGCCTGCTGCCCCGCGGGCAGGCGCTCGATCCCGGCTGGCCCGCCGTGATGGTCGCGATGCTGTGCGACTATCTGCCGTGGATGATCCTCCCGCTCTACGCGAGCGTGGAGAAGGTGGACTGGTCGCTCGTCGAGGCGGCGGAAGACCTCGGGGCGTCACCGCCCCGCGCGTTCTGGCACGCGGTCATCCCCCAACTCCGACCGGGCATGATCGCCGGCGCGGTGCTGGTGTTCCTGCCGGCCACGGGGCAGTTCGTCATTCCGGACCTACTGGGC
>JBJTAU010000200.1:0-2862 GCA_046090965.1 Limisphaerales bacterium
CCGATGAGGAAACGAAGCGCCGCGAGTTCGCTGTGCAACTCGCCGATACTCGCGTGCGCAAGACCGAAGCCGACATCGCTGCGATGGACGCGCAGCTTCGCCAAGTGCAGACCGAGCTGGACGTCCTCACCGTCCGTGCCCCGCGCGACGGCACCATTCTCCAGGTCAACGTCCGCGACGGCGAATTCGCCGGCACCGCGCCGCAGGAGCCGCTGATGATTCTCGGTGAAGTCGAGAAGCTCCAGGTGCGCGCCGAGGTGGACGAGCAAAACGCGCCGCTCGTCGAGCCCGGCCGCGCCGCCGTCGCGTATCTCAAAGGCGACACGCAGCGCAAACTCCCGCTGCGCTTCGTCCGCATCGAGCCCTTCGTCAGCCCCCAGCGCTCGCTCACCGGCGACAGCGCCGAGCGCGTGGGCACCCGCGTGCTGCAAATCATCTTCGAGCTGGACCGCCCCGAAGTCCCCCTCTACGTCGGCCAGCAAGTGGACGTCTTCATCGAACGCACGCTGACCACCGCGCCCGCCGCTGCCCCGCAATCGCAAATCACCACGACAAACTCACAATGAAACCCGCGCCCACACCGTCAACGAACGCACGTTTTGCCGCCATGAAACCATCTGCCCTGCTCCTGCTCGCCAGCGCGTTTTGCCAGGTGTCATCCTTCGCCGCCAATCCGCCGGCCGTGACCAACGCGCCGGTGGCCAAGGCCACGAACACCGTCGTCTGGCCCACCACGCCGCTCTCGCTCCGTGACGCCGTGGAGGTCGCGTTGCGCCAGAACAGCGCCGTGCTCAAGAGCCAGACCGACCTCGCGGCGACCTACGGCATCCGCACGCAGACGCGCGCGGTCCAGTCTCCGACCGTCCGCGCCACCGCCAACCCCACGCTCACCGACCAGGGCGCCATTGAGCAGTTCCCCTTCGGCGGCGCGTTCCGCACGCCGGATCAGACATGGGCCGTGCGGGTGCAGGTCAGTCAGTCCATTTACGAGGGCGGCAAAATCGATTCCGCCAAGCGCACCGCTGACCTCACGCGCGACCAGGCATTGCTCCAACACCAGACCGTGCTGGCGGATGTCGTGCTCGCCGTCCGCGTGAACTACGACGACGCCCTGCTCGCCACGCAGCAGATCGTGGTGCAAGAGGCGAGCCTCGAACTGCTCAAGAAGGAATTGCAGGACAACCAACGCCGCTTCGAGGCCGGCACGGTGCCGCGCTTCAACGTGCTGCGCGCGGAAGTCGAACTGGCCAACGCCCGGCCCAAGCTCATCCGCGCCCGCAACGCGCTGCGCGTGGCCAAGAACAACCTCGCGAACCTCCTCGGCTACGATGTGCCGCGCGCCGTCGTGGACGACATCCCGCTGACCCTCTCCGGCAAGCTCGCCGCCGATCCCACGCCCATCGAGCTGCCCGTCGCGCTGGCGAAAGCGCTGGAGCAACGCAGCGAGTTGGCCGCACTGCGCAAAGCCGAGCGCCTGCGCGCCGAGGCCATCACGGCCGCCGAGGCGGGGCGCAAGCCCAGCGCCCAGATTGTCGCGGGCATTGGCTCGCACAGCTCACGTTTCAGCCAGCATCTCACGCGCGACATTTCGGGCTGGGACATCGGCTGGCAGGCGAGCTGGAACATCTTCGACGGCTGGCTGGTGAAGGGCAAAGTGGCCGAGGCCACCGCGTTGCAGCGCAAGGCCGCGGAGGAGATTGACGACATCTCGCGCCGCATCGAGCTCGATGTGCGGACCGGCTACTCGAACTTCATCGAGGCGCAGGAGGTCCTCGAGTCGCAGAAGAAAGTGCAGGAGCAAGCCGAAGAAGCGTTGCGCCTCGCCAACGCTCGCAGCGAGGCCGGCACGGGCACGCAGCTCGACGTGCTCAACGCGCAGACCGCGCTCACCGAGGCACGCACCACGCAAATCCAGGCGCTGCGCGACTACTCCGTGGCCCGTGCCCGGCTGGAACGCGCGATGGGAGCAACCCTCAGGCTCGACGGAAAGTAGCGGGGCGGGAACGGCTATTTCTGCGCGCCGGCCTTGGCCCGCGCAATGGCGAAGTCCACCAGCGGCTGCGAGTGGAAGAAGCCCTCGAAGAAGTTGTGCCCCTGGCCTTCGAGGATGATGAGCTTCACCAAATCACCCGCGCCCTCGGCCTGGTAGCGGCGCACGAGTTCAGCGGAGTTCTCCTTCAGCGGAACCACTTTATCCACGTCGCCGTGGATGAGTGCGACGGGCACCTTCGCCTTGGCCAGCACGGCGATGCGCTCGATGGGGTTGAACTCCGCTGCGCGCGCCGTGAGTTGCTCCGGCGTCAGCTCGTAGGCGGGCGCGGCGCGCTGGAGGCCGGGATAGGTGCGGAAGTCATAGACCGGATAGATGCCGATGAGACCCGCGACGCGCGTCGGGTTCGCGATGGCCCAACTGCTCGTCCACAGCCCGCCGCGGCTGCGGCCGAAGAGGCAGGGCTTCGCGCCGAAGCCGCGCTGCTCCGTCAGCTCGCGATAGAGCGCGTCGAAGGCCGCGTGACTCTTCGGGCTCCCGTAAGCCTCGCCCACGTCCACGCCCGCGACGGCGATGCCAGCGGCGACGAACTGCTCGTGCATCCAGCGCTCGGCTTGGTCGGGATACGGCGCGAGCGTGGGCGCGTAGAAAATCCACGGCTGCGGCGAACTGCGCTTCTCCGGCGGCGGCAGGTAAAGGAAGGCCGGGCGGCCCGCGACGGTGAAATTCTCCGTGTGCGGCAACGCGAGCCGGCCCGACGGCGCGGCGGCTTTCTTCGCGGGCGGAGTGGCGGTCGCGCTCGCCGGGAGTTGCGGGGCGAGGTGGCGCACGGCGTTTTCAATTACGCGCAAGTTCTCCGCCTGCTTGAAGAC
>JBJTAU010000201.1:0-6110 GCA_046090965.1 Limisphaerales bacterium
GCGCCGCCCACGCCCCCCGCCCGCCCCCCCCCCGCGCCCCAGCCCCGCCGCTCCGCCCGATCCCGGGCCGCCAAGTCGCACTCCTCACCACGCCGCTAAGCCCGCGCTCCGGAGCCATCGCAGAGTAGGCGCCCGCCGCTCCGAAGTGGTTCGAGTTTCGCACCGACACCACGCCCACGCCGCACTTCTCCGCCTTGTCCATCGCCAGACGCATCGCACGCTGGGACTGCAGGTGGCCGAGTCCGCCGTCCCCGTCGAGCAACGCGGTCACGGGCGACTCGCGCACCACCCGGACGGTCGGCCGAACCGTGAGTTTGTTCGCGCGGCGATACTCGTCGTAGAGCGTGAGCGTGGAGACGCCGTGCGATTCGATGCCGCGCAAGTCCGCGTAGAGCATCACCTCCACGGTCGCGCTGACACTGTCCTCGTCCATGCCCCACGCACGAAGAATCGCGGCGGCCTGGGCGGCGAGTTGTTCGGCAGAGACATTCACGACTTGAACTTCGCCGCCAATGCTTCGGTGCCTCGCGCCAGGATTCCCAAGTCCGAACCGACCGCGACATACGTGAAGCCCAACTTCAACCAGTGCTTCGCGTCCTCCTCGACCGGCGCGAGAATGCCCGCGGCCTTCCCGGTCTTGAGGATGCGCGGCAAGGCCTCGGTGATGAGCGTCTTCACATCCGGATGCCGGTTGTTGCCGAGGTGGCCCATGTCCGCCGCGAGATCGCTCGGGCCGATGAAGAGGCCATCCACGCCGTCCACCGCGCCGATGGCCTCGATCTGACTCAGCGCCGCGCGCGTTTCGAGTTGCACCAGCACGCAGACCTCGTCGTTCGCGCGCTGGTAGTAATCCGCCACGCGGCCCCATTGGTTCGCGCGGTGCGTGACGGCGACGCCGCGCAGGCCCTGTGGCGGGTAGCGCACGGCGCGCACGGCGGCGCGGGCTTCATCCGCGTTCTGCACCCACGGCACGAGAAAGTTTTGCGTGCCGATGTCGAGGAATCGCTTGAAGAGAATGGCGTCGTTCCACGCCACGCGCACGACCGGCGCGGCCGTGCCGCCGACGCAGGCTTGCAGGTGATTGAAGACCGCCGGCAGCTCGTTGGGTGCGTGCTCGGTATCTATCAGCAGCCAGTCGAAGCCAGCGCCCGCGATGACCTCCATCGTTAGGTTGCTGCACAAGCTGCTCCACAGGCCGATCTGCGGACGGCCCGCGCGGAGGGCTTGCTTGAAGGCATTCGGCGGCAAGGAGGTTTTCATGGCAAAGCGTAGCCGCGAGAAACACCGCCGCCGCGAAACACGCAAGTAGTTTCTCACCGACGTGCCCAACGGCGCTCCGCGCTGGGTCATCGCGCGCTTGCCGATCCCGGTTCCCGCGTGCTACCCGAAGCTGTGCCGGAACCACGCCGTTCAGTTTTTCGTCCCCGCCCGTCCTTTCGCCCTGAGCGCGAGGAGGAGGATTTCGCGCGATCCGAAGAGCCGGCACCCGCGTTCGACCCGTTTGGTCGCTGGCTGAAGCTCGCCGCCGCCGTCGTGGCTGGTTCATCGCGTGAACGTCCAGCCGACGCGGAACTGCGGCGTGTCCTCCACGCCACGCATGGCCTGTCCAAGGAAGAGACGGCCCAGGCGAGCCAAGCTGTCTTCGCCTATTACCGCTGGTTCGGCTGGCTCGACACCTCCCTCAAACTTGAATCGCAAATTCGCAGCGCCACCGAACACGCCGCCAATTTTGCCCACGCTCCTCACACCTACCGTGATGCTGATCTGCTGGCCCGCACGCTGCCGGTCTGGGTCAACGATGCGCTGCCGATGACGGCTCCGTGGCTGCGGAAGATTCAAGCCGCGCCGAAGCTGTGGCTGCGCGTGCGCCCCGGCCGCTTGCAGGCCATCGCCCAAGTCCTCGGCTATTCGCGCACCAGCGCTTTGCCCGATGCGCTCGCCTACGAAGGTGAGGAAAACCTGTTTCGCACGCCCGAGTTTCACGCCGGGGAATTCGAGATTCAGGACATCGCGTCACAGGCCGTCGGGCTGGTCTGCGCCCCGCGTCCGGGCCAGACGTGGTGGGACGCCTGCGCGGGGGAAGGCGGCAAACTGCTGCATCTCTCGGCCTTGATGGGCGGCAAGGGGCTCATCTGGGCCAGCGACCGCGCTGAGTGGCGGTTGAAGAAACACAAGCTCCGCACCGCGCGCGCCAAGTGCTTCAACTACCGCGCCGCGCTTTGGGACGGCGGCGCGAAGCTCCCCACCAAGACGCGCTTCGACGGCGTGCTGCTCGACGCACCCTGCACCGGCCTCGGCACTTGGCAACGCAACCCGCAAGCGCGCTGGACGACGACGCCCGACGACGTGCGCGAATTGGCGGCCGTGCAGACGCAGCTCCTGAATCACGTCGCGCCCAGCGTGAAGCCCGGAGGAAAACTCGTTTACTCCGTCTGCACACTGACCCGCGTGGAGACCGAGCGAGTGGCCGCTGCATTTGAGGCGGCGCATCCCGAATTCGCACCGCTGCCGACCGCAAACCCATTTCACACCAACGAAACCCCGCGCGCTCAACACTTCCTCTGGCCGCAGGAAACGGGCGGCGGCGGGATGTTCATCGCGGCGTGGCAGCGGGCCGGCTAGATTCTTTTGAGAACGGCCATGACCTTGCACCCCAGCGGATTCACCACGACAGCCAGGAGGGCCAAACCAGCATCAGCTCGCCGAGTGATTTGGCTCGTGGCACTGGTCCCGTGCATCGCGTCCCTCATTTGTGGGGAACTCCCCGCTCAGCCAATTGCCCCTTCACCATCGCCAGCGAAGTTTTCGCGGAACGAACTCCGCGAATACGTCGGCACACTGGGCGACAACCTTCGGATCGGAATGAGTCTGCGCTTCAGCGAGGACCGGCAGAAAATCACCGGGACATATTTTTACGCCAAGTATGGCCGGGACATCCGCATCGAAGGCGAGGCGGATGGACGATCAGTGCGGCTGCGGGAGTTCGATGAAGCAGGGACCCAGACCGCGGCATTCACCGGCCGGTTTCTTGAACAGGATCCGCTCGGCCGATATGGCAAAAGCAAGCTCGACCGGGAGCTCTTGGCGGGCGCTTGGTCGAAACTCGGAGAAATCACTGAACGCCCCTTCGAGGTCACGCTCACGCACATTTGCTTCGCGAGCCCGCAAGAGCCGCGCTATGCGGTCAGCGGTTTCACGAACGATGCTGCGGTCGAAGCCTTCGCTCAAAAGTTTCGCGCCGCCGTGCTGAAGCGGGAGGTGGACGCGGTCGCTGGCATGCTCGCGTATCCCATTCACATTAACGTCGCCGGCGGCGGGAAGCGGTTCGCAACCACTGCCGCCGTGAAGCAGAGCTACGACCTGATCTTCGATCCTGAGTTCGTCAAGCGGATCGAAGCCACCATCCCATTTCACATGTTCGCGAGGGATCAAGGCGTGATGTTGGGCAACGGAGAGGTGTGGGTCACCCCGTATCCCCTCAAAGCTGGTTCTGACGGAAAGCCGGGGAGCGTGCCGCGCGTCTCCGCAATCAATCGCTAGCCGGCAATCGCCGGGCGGCACTCGGCGCTGATCACCGCACCGGGGCTGGTCGGTGAGTCATGGCTTCGCCGGAGCCGCTGTGCTTTGGCGGATGACGATGTCGGCGGGCAGCCGTTTGGACTCGAACTTCTCCCGCCGCAGTTGCGCGAGCATGAGCTCCATGGCCGCGACCCCAAGGCGGAACTTGGGCTGCCGCACGGTCGTAAGCGGCACGCGGAAATGTTCGCTGACCAGCACATTGCCAAACCCGGCGAGGGAAATGTCCTGCGGAATCCTCAGACCCTGCTGGAGCAGCAGGCTGCCCGCGCCAATGGCCACCATGTCATTGACCGCCTGAATCGCCGTGGCCTCGGTGGCCTCGCTGGTGAACTGCGCCGCCGCCTTCTCGCCTTCCTCAATCGTCGCGCCGGCCTGGAAAATCAAACTGTCGTCGAGCTCGATCTTCGCTTCGCGCAACGCCTTCTTGTAGCCGGCGAAACGGTCGTGCGCCCAAGGCGAAATCTGCGGTCCGGCGAAGAACGCGATACGTCGGTGGCCGAGCTCGATGAGATGGCGCGTGACATTCGCCGAGGCGGCCACGTCGTCACTCTCGACGCAGGGAAAGCCGGCGCAGAATTTCGCGCGCGAGCCGAGGATGACCACGGGCATCCCGCTGCCCTGCAACTCCTGATAGACCTTCGCGCTCGCCTCCAGGCGCGACGCGGGCGAGATGAACAGGCCGTCCACACGCCGCGACAACAGCCGGCGGATGCACTGCTCCTCGCGGCCCGGGTCGTTGTGCGAGTGCATGAGCAGCACCGCGTAACCGTGCTGGTAGGACCATTCCTCGATGGCCATGACCATCCGGGCGAAAAGGGGGTTCGTAAGCGTGGTGATGACCAACCCGAACAAACGCGTGCTGCGCGTGCGCAGGCCAGCGGCGGCGGCGTCAGGGACGTAACCCATCTCCTCGGCGAGGTCCTTGATGCGGGCCTTGGTGGCGACGCAGATGTCCTTCGCGTCACGCAGGGCTTTCGAGACGGTCATCACGGAGACGCCGGCGCGATAAGCGATGTCTTTGAGTCGGACCATTCAGCGGAAGGCAGGTTGCGGTTGGGTCACGTTTGCGTTGCGGGATGTAGCGTGGCGGGCCAGCCGAAAAAGAAAAGTGCGAAGTGCGCCTCTCAGCCGGTGGCGACATCGAGAATTTCCCGAGTCCGGACGGCACCGTCGGACCGCTCACACGTGCGATCCGCTCCAGTTCAACTTCTGTCGCAACGTGCGGAAGAACGATCCGCCCGCCAGATGCAGCAAGCGCACCGAGCGCGCGCTGCGGCGGATCAGGACCGTCTCCCCCGCCGCGAGGGGCGCGACGACCTCGCCGTCGGCGGAGAGCAGCGTCTCGATGCGCCCGCTCAGAGCGCGGATGCCGATGGCGGAGTTCAGGCTCACCACGACGGAGCGATTCGAGAGTGTGTGCGGGCAGATCGGCGTGAGCGTGAAGACGTCCGCGCTCGGGCTGACGATCGCCCCACCCGCCGCCAGCGAATAGGCCGTCGAGCCAGTCGGGGAGCTGAGGATCAGGCCGTCGCACCGGTAGCGCGTGAGTTCCTCGCCGTCCACGGTGACTTCCAGTTCGATTAGCCGCGAGCCGGAGCCGCGGCTCACCACGAAGTCATTCAGCGCGGGCCGGGACAACAGCTTGCCACCGAGCGCGCCGTTCACCTCGATGAGCGGGCGAGTCTCGATGGTGAACTGGCCCAGCCAGACGGCGCGGAGTTCCTTCGCAAAATGGCGGGCGGAAATGGCCGTGAGGAAACCGAGCCCGCCGAGGTTCACGCCCAGGAGCGGCTTGCCGGCCTCTGCGGTGTCGCGTGCGGCGCGGAGCATCGTGCCGTCGCCCCCGAAGACCAGTAACAGGTCGGTCTCGCGGGCCACGGCGGCCGCGTCCGGCGCGGTGGCCACCCTGAGTTTGGCGAGCCGCGCGGAGGCGGCATCGGCGACTGGTTCGCGTCCGCTGGCCCGCACCAACCGCGCGGCCTGCTGCACGACCGCGACGCAGGAGCTTTTCTCCACGTTCGCCACCAGTCCGACGCGCCGGATGTTGTCCGCGAGTTTCTTCACGCGTGCAGGGTTTAACCGAACTGACGGGGCAAGGCAATCACGCTCCCGCTCATTCGCGAGGGCGCCGCAGCTTCCTCAGCACCAAGCCGGCGATCTCGGTCGCGGCGGGCAGCTTGTCCGCCCAGAGCACGGCCCAATACAGCGCACTGGTGAGCACGGCGGGCACGAAGACAGCACCAAGTTTCGCCAGCAACGTGGCGTGGCCGAAGTGCGTGTCCCACGCGTTGTAGCCTGGCCACGCGAGCATGCTCACGACGATGGACGCGGCCAGCACGGGCTTGAGGCTGCGTGTGACTTCGGCGAGTTCCAGCGTGCCGAGCTTTTTGCGCAACGCGCGGAGCAGGAGCCAGACGTTGAGGCACGAGGTAATGGAGTTCGCGAGGCCGAGGCCCGCCTGTCGCATTGGCTCCAACAAAATCACCGAGAGCAGCAGGTTCGCGCCGAGGCAGAAGACGCTCACCTTCATC
>JBJTAU010000202.1:0-2596 GCA_046090965.1 Limisphaerales bacterium
GCTCGGCGGGTTGCTCGCGCTTTGGATTTGGAACAAGTGGTTCCGCCACGCGCCGCCCGTGCCTGCGGCGCCGCCGGTCCCGCCGCACCAACGGGCCAAGCACCGCCTCGCCGACGCCCTCGCGCTGCTCACGCAGCCCAAGCCCTTCTGCATCGCTGTATCCGATGCGCTCCGCCTCTACCTGGAGGAACGCTTCGAGTTCCGCGCGCCCGAGCGGACCACGGAGGACTTCCTCCTCGACCTGCAAGCCACCGACTTGCTCAACGACTCCCAGAAGGAATTCCTCACCGACTTCCTCACGCGCTGCGACCTCGTGAAGTTCGCCCAGCACGAACCCAGCGAAGCCGAACTCCGCAGCCTCCACAGCGCCGCGCTCGGCCTCGTGGAAGAAACCGCCTACGAGCTGTCTCCGGCAGGGAAAGGAGCAACGACTTGAAAGGGAAAACGTCCAACGTCCAACGCTCAACGCTCAACGTCCAAAGTGGTGTTCGTGCGCCATTGACCCCGGTTGGAAGTTGGAAGTTGGAAGTTGAACGTTGGACGTTGCCCATTTCCGCGCACCGCGTTCCGCCTTCCGCGTTCGCATGACTTTTTCCTTCGCCCATCCCTGGCTGCTTCTCCTGCTGCTCCTGCTGCCGCTGCTCGCGTGGCTCAAGGGACGGCGCGACTTCCAGCCCGCCTTCCTCTATTCATCCGTGCAGCTCGTGCGCGGGCTGACCGGGCAGGTGCAGTCGCGGGCCGGCGCGTTCCTCCGCGCGCTGCGGTGGTTGACGCTCGCGCTGTTCTTCATCGCGCTCGCCCGGCCGCAGCTCGGCGAGGGCGAGACGAAAGTTTCGGCCAGCGGCATTGACATCGTCATCGCCGTGGACCTCTCGCGCAGCATGGAAGCCGAGGACTTCAAGGACGCGATCGGACGGCGCCTCAGCCGGCTCGCGCTCGCCAAGGAGACCGTGCAGAAGTTCATTCTCAAACGTCCCGCGGATCGGATCGGACTGGTCGCCTTCGCGGGCCGCGCGTATCTGGCTGGGCCGCTCACGCTCGACCACGAGTTCCTCCTCACGAACCTGGAGCGCCTCAACTTCGGCGGCATCGAGGAAGGGACGGCGATTGGCTCCGGCCTGATCGCGAGCGTGAACCGCCTGCGCGACCTCCAGTCGAAAAGCAAAATCATCATCCTGCTCACCGACGGCGTGAACAACGCCGGCAAGGTCCCGCCGCTCACGGCGGCTGATGCGGCGCAGGCGCTGGGGATCAAGTGCTATACGATCGGGGTCGGCACGCGCGGCGAGGCTCCGTGGCCCTACACCGACGAGTTCGGCCGCCGGCGCGATCGCATGCTGCCCGTGGACATCGATGAGGATGTGCTGACCAAAGTCGCCGAGAAAACCGGCGGCCGCTACTACCGCGCTGACAACTCCGAGACGCTCCGCCGCATCTTCGCGGAGATCGACCTGTTGGAGAAAACCACCATCGAAGTGAAGAAGTTCCAACGCTACCGCGAACTGGTGCACTGGCTGATTGCCTTGGGGCTGGGTTTGCTGGTGACGGAGGTGGTGCTGGCGAATTCGTTGTTCCGAAAGCTGCCATGATGAAGAAGTAATTCGTGATTAGTAATTAGTTGCCGAACGAAACGCGCGAACGAACTGCATGACCTCCCCACTGATCACTAATCACTAATCACTTTCCCGCCTCATGCGCTTCGCCCTCCCATCGCTCCTCTGGCTCCTGCTGCTGGTGCCGCTGCTGGCGGTCTTCCTCGTCTGGGCGTGGCGCACGAAACAGCGGCTCATCGCGCAGTTCGTGCAGTCGCGGCTGCTGGCGCAGCTCACCGTCGGCGTCTCGAAGACGCGCCAAAAAGTCCGTCTGGCCTTGCTCGTCGGCGCGGTCGCGTGCGCCGTGCTCGCGCTGGCGCGGCCGCAGTGGGGCTTCTCGTGGGAGGAAGTTTCGCAGAAGGGCTTGGACATCGTGGTGGCCATTGACACCTCGCGCTCGATGCTCGCGGCGGACATTCCGCCCAACCGCCTCGAACGCGCCAAGCTCGCCGCGCTGGACTTGATGAAACTCGCGCGCAACGATCGGCTCGGTCTGGTCGCGTTCGCCGGCAGCGCGTTCCTGCAATGCCCGCTCACGCTCGATGAGGAGGCGTTCCGTCAAGGCGTCGCCGCACTGGATGTGAACATCATCCCGCAGGGCGGCACGGCCATCGCGGAGACGATTCAGACTGCGCTCGCCGCCTTCAAAGACGGTGACAATCACAAAGTCCTCGTGCTCTTCACCGACGGCGAGGACCACGAGGCTGGCGTGCTCGAAGCCGCGCAGTCCGCCGGCGCGAAGGGCTTGCGCATCTTCACCATTGGCGTAGGCAGCGCGGCGGGCGAACTCATCCGCGTGCCCGACGCGAAGGGCAAACTGGACTTCCTCAAGGACGAGAGCGGCAACGTGGTGAAGTCACGCCTCAACGAGACGCTGCTCCAGCAAATCGCGGGCGCGGCGGCGTCGGGTGGCTTTTACCTGCCTTTGCGCGGCGCGAACACAATGGACCTGCTCTACGAGCGCGGCCTCGCCCCGCTGCCGAAGTCGGAGTTCAACCAGAAAC
>JBJTAU010000203.1:0-6526 GCA_046090965.1 Limisphaerales bacterium
CCCCACGCCCCAGCGCAGCCCGACCTCCCAGGCCTTGCGCCGCGACTCCGCCGCGAAGGGCGCAACTGCCGCGAGATGGTCCGGCCCGGAGACGACGTGAATCGCCCCCGCAACCAACCCAGTGACCACGGAAATCATGCGGTGAAGTTGAAGCCCGGCTCCAACGGGCGGCGAGCGGAGGAAGGTGGTTGGGTGAAGTAAAGGAGAGCTTGGACCGCGAAGAAACGTGGCAAAGCTTAGTCCGCCTCGCGACGCGCTTCTCTGCTCGCCCGGCAAAGTCAGCTTTGCCGTTCCCGCCGCCACGACCGCGTGGCCATTACTACTTCGGTGAAGATTGCCGCGCTGACGATCTCGGAGCCCAGCCGACCAGGTGACGAACCTGCCCCCGGCCGTTGACGCGGTCACCGACACCGGCGAGGATGCGCGCGTCCTCGGGCACGTGGCGGAATGGCAGACGCGCTGGACTTAGGATCCAGTGGAGCAATCCGTGCAGGTTCAAGTCCTGTCGTGCCCACCACCGTTCCGCCGCACGGCTGCGATGCTCTGGCTGCGCAAACTTCGGTCGTTCCGCTCGCTCCCGGCCAGCGAGCGACGCTGCTATTTCAGCGCGCTGCTGCTGCTGCCGCTGGTGGACATTGGCCTGCGGCTCTCGGCGTGGCAGCGTTGCCAGCAAAGCGCCGAGCGCTGGGCGAAGGCCGGCCCGGTGGCCGGCCGGCACTATCCCCCGCCCCGCCGGATTGCCTGGCTGGTGGAGCGCGCGGCGCGCCATTGCCCGTGGCCGGCCACGTGCCTGCGGCGTTCACTGCTGCTCTGGGCCTTCCTCCTGCGCAGTGGCGTCGCCAGCGAACTGCGGCTCGGATTCCGAAACGCGGACGGGAAATTCGAAGCGCACGCCTGGGTCGAACTGGACGGCGTGCCGCTCAACGACGCGCCGGACGTGCGCAGCCGCTACGCCGTGCCGGAGCAGCCGCTGACCGCACTGGGGACGAACCCGCCCGCGGCCCGGAAACTTGGGTGAAAGGGCGACGGCTTTCCCCATACTGGCCTCGCTGGTAGCAAGGCCAACCAAGTATTCGACCCATGCCGGAATCAACCCAGGTAGAAATCCGCGACGACTCGATTGTCGCCGTCGCACCGCGCCCAATCTCCTGCGGCCTCGGCGCAGAGGCGGCCATCCTGCAAATGGATTCCGGCAAATACTAGCGCCTCAACCCGTCGGCGCGTGCGCGTGGCAGTGCTTGGTTGATTGCGCCGCCGAAGTTGTAAGCCAGCGGGGAATCGGCTACCGCGATTCTCCTTGGTTTGCTACGCTGTCACCCATCTTGGGGACTACGCGCGGATGAAATGGGATAACGTGAACCTCAAAGAGCACGGGATCACTTATGGGCAGGGCAAGACCGGCAAGCGGGTCAACATCCCGACTCACATCGAATTGGAGGAGCATTGGGGGACGATCTACAACGACGAGGCGCCGACGGATTTCATCTCTCCCGGTTTGGCTGCCAGAACCAGCGGTGGCAAGCACGGGTTGAGCGAAAGCTTCAAGCGGCTGGTCGGCCAGGCGGGATTGGACACCATGACGGTGAAGGGCCAGGGATCTCACCGGTTCAGCAAGCGCACCTTCCACTCGCTCCGCTACAGTTTCAACTCAGCTCTGGCGAACGCGGGTGTCAGCCGGGAGATTTCCGTTCTGTTCACAGGTCCACTGTCCGCACAACAAATGTCAGCTATCGGGACTGAAGGAATTGACTCGGCTTTTCACTTGAGTATTTTATCTCAACGTATTGAGTAATCCGTATGACCCGCCAGACCATCCACGACGAGCTGCACCGACGGCTCAAGGAAAAACGCCGCTTCCTCCAGGTGCTGGCTGGTCCGCGTCAGGTCGGCAAGACCACCCTGGTCCGGCAAGTCATCAAGGCGTCCAAGCTGCCCGCGCATTACGCCTCCGCTGATGAGCCGTCCTTGCGCGACCGCACCTGGATCGAGCAGCAATGGGACGCCGCCCGGTTGAAGGCACAGGAGAGCAAGGCGGGCGCACTGCTGGTGCTGGACGAAGTGCAGAAAGTTTCCGACTGGTCCACCGTGGTCAAACTGCTATGGGATGCGGATACGCACACGGGTGTGCCGCTGAAAGTCGTTCTGCTCGGTTCTGCGCCTCTGCTCATCCAACGGGGTTTGACCGAGAGCCTGGCGGGGCGGTTCGAGGTGATTCCCGTGCCGCACTGGTCGTTCGCCGAAATGCAGGAAGCCTTCGGCTGGAACGTGGATCAATTCATTTTCTACGGCGCCTATCCCGGTGCGGCTGAACTAATCACCGAGCCGGAACGTTGGCGGCGTTACATTGTGGATTCGCTCATCGAAACCACGATCTCCCGCGATATTCTACTGCTCAATCGTGTGGACAAGCCCGCGCTCTTGCGACAGGTGTTTCATCTTGGCTGCGCGTATTCCGGCCAGATTCTTTCCTACCAGAAAATGCTCGGGCAGCTGACGGATGCTGGCAACACCGTCACGCTGGCGCACTATCTGGAATTGCTGCAAGGCGCGGGCATGGTCGGCGGTCTTTCCAAGTATGCCCATGGCCTGGTGCGCCAGCGCGGGTCGAGTCCGAAGCTGCAGGTGCTCAACACCGCCCTGATGACCGCGCAGGACAGCCGGACTGCGGAGGAAGCCCGGCGGGACGGCAATCATTGGGGCCGACTGGTCGAGTCGTGCGTGGGCGCGCATCTGCTCAACACCAGTTTTGGCACGAACATCGAGTTGACGTATTGGCGGGAGCGAAATCACGAAGTTGATTTCATCCTGCGGCAGGGCCGGACCACCGTGGCGATTGAAGTAAAGAGCGGCCGCCGGGCAGAGGCACTGCCGGGCATGGAAGCGTTTGCCACGCACTTCAAACCGAAGCGCAAGCTGCTCGTGGGGGGACAGGGGATTGAACTGGCCGAGTTTCTTCTGAAGCCGGCCTCCTACTGGCTGCAATAGCCCCGAGCGTTTGGCCGATGGTATGATGAGGGCCTAACGGAAGGCGAAACCGCAGAGGAATGTCTTGGGATAATGTGAGGGCGAACGCAAGCGCCAGCCAGGAGATCCGCGTCAAGTTCACCGGCCACTCCTCCAACGCGATGCACGACCGCTATGCCAAACTGGATCGCAAAGCGCTTGGTGACGCGATCGAGAAGCTGCCGAAACTGGACGCGGGGTGAGGTCTGGCGTGGCGGAAAATTATGCGCTGCCGACTCGCCGGGCAGTCCGGGAATCCTCGCTGACGGGGTGTGCGGGGCAGCGCCCGTGGCAGCCCTGCTTGCCCATTACCGTGATTTCAGCTACGAGACACTTGTGCAGCGAACTTTCCTCAACCCCCACCCAGCCGTGGGTAAGGCGTGGGCTCAAGAACCCCGTGCCTCCAGCACTTCATGAAGCTCGCGATGGACTCCCCACCACGCTGCATTGTGATCGCGGGACCCAATGGAGCCGGCAAGACCACCTTTGCGCGTGAGTTTCTCCCGAAGGACACCGCCGTTGTTCATTTCGTCAACGCGGACCTTATCGCGGGTGGCCTTTCTCCCTTGCGACCGGGGCTGGCGACGCTGGCTGCTGGGCGCGTGTTTCTGTCCGAGCTGGACCGGTTCGCCAAGGCCCGGGCGGACTTTGCCTTTGAGACCACCCTGAGCGGCCTAGTCTATCTGGGCCGGCTTCAGAGTTGGAAGGCCGCAGGCTACCGCGTGGAAATCGTTTTTCTCCGCCTGCACTCGCCCCTTCTGGCCTTTCGCCGCATCGCCGCACGCGTAAAGCAGGGTGGGCACAATGTTCCGCGCGCCGATGTGCTGCGGCGATTCACCCGCGGCTGGAACAACTTTACCCATGCTTACCGTCCGCTGGCCGACGCATGGGCGGTTTATGACAACTCGGGGGACGCTCCCTGCCTGCTGGAAACTGGACCATGAAAACGAAGAACGGTAAGAAACCCGCCCAGATTTTTGCCGTCGTCGTAGGCCGTGCCCTCCGACGGGCCGGCCAAGTGGCACGCAAGACCGCCCGGGCCTATGGCACGCCCGTTTACATCTGGCAGGATGGCAAGGTCGTGGCCGAAAAGCCGTGAGGGAGGTCAGCCCACCGACTGAGGCGGGCGATGTCGAGCAAGGAGCTCACGGAAAAGCGGGCGCGACGCTGAACTGACCGATCCGGGTTAAGGTTGCGCCCTTGGAGATGGATGTAACGGCAGGCGTGCCTTCCGCCAAGTTAATTTCCGGTGTCGCCACGTCGGCGGGCGAAGACACAGTCGAACCAAGGCTTGCGCCTCACCCTCGCCCCCGCGTTCCGGGCCTGCCCTGCAGCGGAACCGTGCATCCTTTGGTCGGCTGGAACGCCACGGCCGCCGAAAGCTTGGGGCAGGTTGGCGCGCGGCAGGCCGGCAAAACGATGGGTTTGACGTGGAAACTGCTGATTTTCAGGGACGGAACTCATTGAAATCGAATGACATGGATGCCGTTCTTGAAATCCTAATCGCCGCGTTTTACATTTTCAGGAAGTGATTTAAGCATGATCACGCGCCAACATTATCTGGATACGATTCGGGAACGGCTGAAGAGCTTCCCGGTGGTATCCGTGCTGGGTCCGAGGCAGGTGGGCAAGACGACCCTGGCGCAGGCGATTGCCGGCGAACAGCCGAGCCATTTCTTCGACCTCGAAGACGTGGACTCGCTGACGCGGTTGGCCGAGCCGAAAGTGGCGCTCGAACGGTTGGAAGGTCTGGTGGTGCTGGACGAAGTGCAGCGGAAGCCGGAGTTGTTAGAGTTGTTGCGGGTGCTGTCCGATCGCCAGCCGTTGAAGGCGAGGTTTTTACTTACGGGCAGTGCGTCGCCTTCGCTGGTGCGCGGAGTGTCAGAATCCTTGGCGGGCCGGGTGGCACTGGTGGATGTGGCGGGGTTCAGCCTGTCGGAAGTGGGCGAGGGTGAATGGCGGAAGCTGTGGTGGCGCGGCGGATTTCCGCGGGCGTATCTGGCCGCGACCGATGCCGAGAGCCGGCAATGGCAGGAGGAGTTTGTGCGCACCTTGCTCGAACGGGACATGCCGCAACTGGGCATCACCGTCGCGGCCACGGCCTTGCGGCGTTTCTGGACCATGCTGACGCACTACCACGCGCAGATTTGGAAAGGCTCGGAACTAGCGCGCTCCATGGGCACCTCCGAGCCGACGATGCGCAAGTATCTGGACCTCCTGAGTTCGACGTTCATGGTGCGGCAACTGGCCCCGTGGCACGAGAACCTCGGCAAGCGGCAGGTGAAGGCGCCGAAGGTATATCTGCGGGACTCAGGGCTGTTGCACTGCCTCATGCGGCAGGCAGCCTTCGCCGATTTGGAAGCGCACCCGAAGCTGGGCTCGTCATGGGAGGGGTTCGCGCTGGAGCAGGTGTTGAGCCTCACCGGCGACCGTGACGCTTACTTCTGGGCCACGCACGGGGGCGCGGAGTTGGACCTGCTGGTGAACTGGGGCGGAAAACGATACGGCTTTGAGTTCAAGTATGGCGACGCGCCGTCGCTGACCAAGTCAATGCATGTGGCATTGAGAGACTTGAAGCTGGAACGATTGTTCGTGGTGCATCCGGGCAGGGATTCGTATGTGATGAATGACCTGACGGAGGCCCTGGCCATCACCGACCTCCGGGCGCGGCTGGCGCGGACGGGCGGGGCAGGCGTATGACGGGACCGAAGTTGGTGAAGTGATCGGCCACGAGCGGGGAGCCACAGAGAAAACAGATGTCCGTGAAGCGATCGCGCTTGCGCGGCCCGCACCTGAGCGGCTTAGAAGCCCCGATGGGAACCGCCTTCATCAAACCCTCCCGCTCGGCCCGGTTGAGCACATGGCGCAAGCAAATCACGTTGAAAGGGCGACGGCTTACCCCATAATGACCCCGCTGTCAGCAAATCCAACCCAGCACTCGACCCATGCCGGAAACAGCCCAGATCGAAATCCGCGACGACTCGATTGTCGCCGTCACGCCACGCCAGATTTCCTCTGCCATGGGTGCGGAGCAGGCCATCCTCCAGCTCGACTCGGGCAAATACTTTGGGCTGAACCCGGTCGGCGCGCGCATCTGGCAACTCATCGCTGAACCGCGGCGCGTCAGCGACATCCTCGCCACGTTGCTCAACGAATACGACGTCCCCGCCGACCGCTGCCGCGCGGATCTCTTGGCCCTCCTCGAAAAGCTCCGTGCCGCCAACCTGATCGTGGTGCAGCCTGCCGCCCCGGCATGATTCCTCGTTACGCCCTATACGGCTTCAGTCTGGCGACCGATCTGTCGCTGAAGGCTCCGATCGTCGCATCTGCGGCTCTCCCACACCTGACCATCCTGCGCGGCGCTGACCTGCCCGCCGATCCTCCCGCCCCGTCCGGTGAAGTGTGGGCCGCCGCCGACTTCGGCAACGGCGTGGCGGTGCGATTGACGCAGACCGCTGCCGGCTGGTCTCTGCTGTATCCCAATACCGCCGAAGTGTGCTTCTCGACCGACCTCTCCCAGGCC
>JBJTAU010000204.1:0-2771 GCA_046090965.1 Limisphaerales bacterium
GCCTCGCGGCCCGCCGGGTTCTTGAAGGTCGCGTAGAAGCCCAGCCCCGCACCGCCGTTCGCAATGCCCTCGGCGATGGTCGCACGCGTGCGCGTCTGCTCATACTTGCCGAGGACGAATGGCTTCGGCCCGAACGCGCCGCGCACGTAACGCAGTTGCAGCGTGCCGTCGCCGAGGTCGCCGTTGGCGAGGTCGGTCTGCGACGCGGCGTTGCCAGTGCTATACCAGAGGTAGTTTTCGCCGCGCCCCCAAATGTCGCCGGGCAGCAGGCAGCGCTCGTCGCCGCTGATTTGCCCGAACGCGCCGAGGTGGTTCCACTGCGCGGTGATGAGATCCGGCTTGAGCTTGCGGCCGTGCGCGATGAACACGTCGTCGAAGGCGTCCTTCAGCGCGATCTGCGTCCATTTGAGCGCGGCGAGCTTGTAGGGCGAGGTCTCCTTCGGGTTGTGCCACGAGGGAATCTCAGCGAACTGATGCGCCTTCAAGTCCGCGATGGCGAACTGCTCCTTGAGATGCGCGGCCGTGTTATTCGTCCCGAGCCACGCGCGGTATCCGCCGACGCAGTGCCGGCACATGCAGTCGCGGCGGTAGTAGTAGTTGGCGATCAGCCCGTCCACGCCGCGCGCGATGGCGTCGGTCATCATGGCCTTGAGGCACGCGCGCCAGAGCGGGTTGTTGAGGCAGCCGTGATATTCCGGCCAGCCGCCGATCTTGTAGCTCATGGTCGTGATGAGCTTGCCGGCGGCATCCACGGAGAGCATCTGCGTCGGGTCCGGCGTGGGCTTCGGGCCGAAGGATTTTTCGTCCCAGCCGTTGTGATACCAGTCGAAGAAACCCGCGCGCTTGTCCGGGTCGCCGAGGATGAACGTCGTGTTGAAGTGCCCGACGACCTTCGAGCCGCGCGCGTGGACTTCCGTGTTCAGCTTGCGGAAGAATTCACCGCATTCCTTCGTGCCCTGCACGGGGAAGTGCGCCGGGTAGCCCTTGCCGAAGGGCGTGTGCGCCACGCTGTAAAACGTGACGCCGTAGAAGCCCACCTGCGCGACCTGCGGCCTGGCCTCGCCGATGAAGTCGAGGTATTCCGGCGTGCCGTAGTCGGTCCAGTGCGCGACGAGCGTGTTGAACCAACACGGCTCGGCGGCACGAGTTGAACCCGTGAGAATGCCGATGCCCGCCAGCGCGCACAAAAGGCGCAGACGCGGAACGACGAGTGACGAGAGCGAGCAGCGGAGGAAGGGCTTCATGTAGAGTGTCACGCTGATTGAAGCGCCGGCCGACGGACAAATTCAACCCGCCGGCTGAACGGCCGGGGGAAGCCCACCCTTGACGGGTTTTGGGGGGGCTCAGTAGCTTCCTGCCGAACCAACCGATACAAACTTATGGGCAAGCAACATAAACTTCACCGCGGCCCCTCACAGGGCTTCACCCTGATTGAACTGCTCGTCGTTATCGCCATCATCGCGATTCTCGCCGGGATGCTGTTGCCGGCCCTGAGCAAGGCGCAGCAAAAGGCCGCCGGCACCAAGTGCATGAGCAATATGCGCCAGTTCCAGCTCATGTGGCAGTTCTACGCTGAAGAATACGACAACCGGCTCATCCCATGCCGGACTTGGGTGACAGGAGGGCTTCCAGATAGCGCCAGCATCACCGGGGGGCTGCTTTGGTCGTTTACTAAAAACGAGTCGCTTTACAAATGTCCCGGCGACAAATCCAACAACGCCAGGAGCATATCCATGAGCAACCACATGGGGGGGGTGGCCGGCGATTACATCTTCGCCGGATTTTCTCCTTTCAAGCGCCGGGATGACATTCGAACCCCCGACCAATACTTCGTCACCCTCGACGAACGTAGTTCCACGATCAACGACGGCTTCTTCCGGTCGGACTGCACCGTCACCTACACCGCTGTCAACGTGACGGATTTCCCAGCGGTGTATCACAACAAGGCCAGCGCTTTTAATTTTTCGGACGGTCACGCGGAGACGCACAAATGGACGACGCAGAATTATCTCGCGACAGTTCAGGTGGGTGGAGTCCTGAACAACAATGCCGACGCCATCTGGATGATGCAGCACACCGGAATTCCTGACACCGGTGTTTGGCCTTGAAATGCGTCTGGCTTCGGAGCCCGGCCGCTCTTCAGCCGTTCCCCAAGCGCCACGAAGCGCGGTTCGTCGGAATCCCCTGTGCGTTGAACTCCCGTTCGAAGTCCGTCGTAACGGCGGACAACTCGGCGGGAGTTTCCACTTCGGTGAACGACTCGTCCGCCCGGAAGACGGCGAGCATTTGCGCGAAATACTCAACGTGGTCCGTGCGCAGGTGGACCACGCCGCCGGGCTTGAGGGCACGGCGGGCCAGCGCAGTGAAGCGTTCGTTGAGGAGCCGGTTCTTCGCGTGCTTCACCTTCGGCCACGGGTCGGGGAAATAGACGTGCAGGGCGTCCGTGCTCGCGGGTGGCAGCAGGTATTCGAGGAAGTAGCCGATCTCGATGCGCACGAGGCTGAGGTTCGTCAGGCCAAGGCGGCGGCCAATCTTGTCCGGCTTGCGAATGCGGCCCAGCAGGCGCTCGACCCCGAGGAGGTTGCGCCCCGGGTTGCGCCGCGCCCACTCGACGATGAACGAGCCGTCGCCGCAGCCGAGTTCAACTTCCAGCGGTTGCGCTTTGGGGAAATGCTCCGCGAGATTGAGCGGCTGGAGAATGGTGCGGAACTCGTGGAGGAGCGTGGTGCGTGGTGCGTGGTGCGTGAGTTCGTCCGAACGCGCTCCTACCT
>JBJTAU010000205.1:0-12822 GCA_046090965.1 Limisphaerales bacterium
CCATGCGCCAGACGGTGACGGGCTTGGCGCGGAGCACTTCGTCATAGAGGCGGAGTGCCTGATCGGGTTTGTTCTTCTGCTCCTGTAGCAAGCCGAGCGCGAGCCGGGCCTGATGTGCCTCGGGGCTGCCGCTGTGCTGCAGGGTGATCTGCTCGTAGCTCGTGATGGCCTTGTCCAACTCTCCCGCCGCCTCCTGACAGGCGGCGACTCCCAGCAACGCCATCGGCGCGACGGGGCTGCCCGCATTGTCGGAGAGAAACTGTTCAAAGCGTGCCTTCGCCTCGGCCGGTTTGCACTCGGAGAAAAGGCGGTCGGCCGCAAACAGGAGCGCGCGCCCGCCCGCCGAAGTGCCGGCATGCTGCTCGGCGACCTTGAGATAATCCGCCGCCGCTGGCTGCGCGGCCTTGCCGGACTTGTCGGCGGGCCGGCTCAACGCGGCGAGCGCAGCGTTGGCGGTGGCTTCCTTGCCCTTCCGGACATACTGATAGGTGTAGGCTGCCAGCCAGACCGCGAGCGCGGCCACGCCGGCATACACGAGCTGCGGCTTGTGCGTCTCAAACCAGGCCTGCGCTTCAATCTGCCACGTGGACTGCGTTTCGGTTGGTGTTGCTTCTGGTTGCACAGATAAAGGCGCGCATCTTCGGAGCGAGCACCAAAAACGCAAGTTCAAAGCGGCTGACATTCAACTCCCGCGCCCCACCTGCCGACCGGACGGAGGGCGGAGAAAAGCCTTGCCCGAGCCCCGCCGCCGCCCACAATCCACCGCACGGTTCAGCAGCACTTCAACTCCCGGAAACTATGGGTCGCATTTACAACAACATCGTCGAAACCGTGGGCCGCACGCCGTTGGTCCGTCTCAACAAGGTCACCGCCGGCGTGGACGCCACCATCCTGCTCAAGTGCGAGTTCTTCAATCCGCTCGGCTCCGTCAAGGACCGCATCGGCATGGCGATGATCGAGGCCGCCGAGCGCAGCGGCCGGCTGAACAAGGACACGGTCATCATCGAGCCAACCAGCGGCAACACCGGCATCGCGCTCGCATTCGTCGCCGCCGCCAAGGGCTACAAGCTCATCCTCACCATGCCCGAGACGATGTCCCAGGAGCGACGCGTGCTCCTGGCGATGCTCGGCGCGAAGCTCGTCCTCACCGAGGGTGCCAAGGGCATGAAGGGCGCAATCGCCAAGGCTGAGGAACTCGCCGCCGCCACGCCAAACTCCTGGATTCCCCAGCAGTTCGAGAACCCGGCCAATCCGGAAATCCACCGCCGCACGACCGCCCTCGAAATTTGGGACGACACCGACGGCAAGGTGGACATCCTCGTCGCCGCTGTCGGCACCGGTGGCACCATCACCGGCTGCTGTGAAGTCATCAAACCCCGCAAGCACACTTTCCAGGCTATCGCCGTCGAGCCGAAGGATTCACCGGTCATCTCGCAGACGCTCGCCGGTGACCCAGTCAAGCCCGGTCCCCACAAGAGTCAAGGCACCGGTGCGGGCTTCGTCCCGGCGAACCTCCATTTGAAGGACGCCCAGGGCGGCGCGCAAATCGTCGAGTGCGTGCAAGTCAGCAACGACGATGCGTTTGCCATGGCCCGCCGGCTGGCGAAGGAAGAAGGATTGCTCGTCGGCATTACCACCGGCGCGAACGTCTGGGCCGCCATCGAAGTGGCCAAGCGTCCGGAGAACAAGGGCAAGATGCTGGTGACCATCGCCTGCTCCACCGGCGAACGCTACCTGAGCACCGCCCTCGCCGCCGACGCGCGCGCGGAATTCGGCGCGTAGCGCCAATCGCGGCTTGCCTGAGCGGAGTTTCTTCGCTATCCGATTCGGCGTGACCCCGAAGGAAGCGTTCATCGCCCTCAACTTGATCGAGCACGTCGGCCCAGTGCGCGTCCGGCAGTTGCTCGACCACTTCGGAGACGCGCCGGCCATCCTCCGTGCGACCAAGCAGCAACTTCTTCAAGTGCGCGGCATCGGCGCGGAGACGGCCGATGCGATTTGCGGCTGGGAGAGCGGCACGGACCTCAGCGGAGAGTTGAAGCGCATCACCGACTTCGGTTGCCACGTGCTGACGCAGGAGGATGCGGAGTATCCCGAGCTGCTCCGGCAAATCTACGACCCGCCCATCGCGCTCTACGTCAAGGGCACGCTCACCGCGCAGGACAAAAACTCCGTCGCGCTCGTCGGCTCGCGACAGACCACGAGCTACGGCGTCGAAACCGCGCGGAAGTTTGCCTACCAACTTGCCTACGTCGGCGTGACCGTCGTGAGCGGCGGGGCCCGGGGCATTGACACGGCGGCGCATCAAGGCGCACTCGCCGCGAAGGGTCGCACCGTCGCCGTTCTCGGCACTGGGATTAACATCGTCTTCCCGCCGGAGAATGCCGAACTCTTCGAGCGCATCGCGGCAAGCGGAGCCGTGGTCACGCAGTTCCCGTTCAATCGCCCGGCGGACAAGCAAACTTTCCCCATCCGCAACCGCATCGTCGCGGGCATGACGCTGGGCACCGTCGTCGTCGAGGCGAACCTCACGAGCGGCGCGCTCATCACGGCGAACTTCGCCACCGACTACGGCCGGCAGGTCTTCGCCGTGCCCGGCCGCGTGGACTCGCCGCGCAGCAAGGGCTGCCACGATCTCATCAAGAAGGGCGCGAAGCTCTGCGAAGGCGCGGACGACATCTTGAGCGAGTTCGAGTATCTGTTCCCGGCCACGAACAAGCCCGCCTCTCCCGCCGAGACCGGCGTGCTGCCCGCGCTCTCGCTCTCGGAGAACGAAACCAAAATCCTCGCCGCCGTGGGCGAAGACGAAACGCACATTGACGAAGTCATCCGCGCCAGCGGCCTCCCCGTCTCCGCCGTGTCAGTGGGACTGCTGGCTTTGGAGATGAAGCGCATGGTGCGGCAACTCCCCGGCAAGCTCTTCGTCCGCGTCCGCTAGCTGCTTGTCCGTTGCTGGTCGCGCGGGACGAAGATCGTCGGCGGCTTCGCGTCCGGCCCCGGCACGCTCGTCAACGCCAGCGGGAAGAAGGTTCACGAGTTCGAGGCCAAACCCGGCTACTTCAGCGTGCCGGTCGAGGCCGGCCAGGACGGTAAGCTCTGGCAGTTGCAGAATACCGCCGGCACGCGAATGTTGATGACCGTGCCGCCCTATCTCGCCCGCAGTGCCAGCGAATTGATGCTGCCCGAGGAAGTATTGAAGGCTGCGCAAGCTAAGTAACACGGCGCGTCCCGCCTGGTCCCTGACTTCAAACCACCACCGCAGGTGGTGGCATCCGAACTATTACGTGTAGGTAATAACCGTTTGCCAATCCGCCCAGCTTCACCGATGCTCCACCGTGACATCGGCAATGAAGAACCCAAACTCTCTCCTGCCCTTCGCGCGGATCCTCACCGCACTTTCCCTCGCGCTCTCCGTCGCTTGCCTGCTCGCCGCGGACTGGCCGCAGTATCGCGGCGGACCCGAACTGCGTGGCGTTGCGGCAGGCAAACTTTCTGACAAGCTCGACCTGCTTTGGAGCTTCAAGACCGGCGGCCCGGTGAGATCTTCCGCTGCGATCGTGGGTGGGAACATCTTCGTCGGCTCGGACGATGGCTTGCTCTACTGCCTCTCGCTCGCCACGGGGAAGACCAACTGGGCCTTCAAGACCGGCGGCAACATAGGGTCTTCACCGCTCGTCCACGAGGGCCGCGTGTTCGTCGGCAGTGATGAGCCGATGTTTTACGCGCTCGACGCGAAGACCGGGAAACAGGCCTGGAAATTCCCCGTCGGCGACAAGATGCCCGGCGCGCCCAACCTCGTCCGCGCCCCGAATGGCAAGGATTGGAACATCGTCTTCGGCAGCCATGACGCGAAGCTCTACTGCCTCGACGCCGCGACCGGGAAATCCAACTGGGTTTATGAAACCGGCAGCGGCATCAACGGCACGCCGGCCGTCTTTGCTGGCAAGACCGCGCTCGGCGGCTGCGACGCGTTGCTGCACATCGTCGCCCTGACCAACGGCACCAAAATCAGCGAGCTGGAAATCGGCGCGCCGATCATGGGCTCCGTGGCCGTCGTGGACGGGCGCGTGTATGGCGGGCATTACGAGAACCAAGTCTTCTGCGTGGACCTCGCCAAGGGCACGAACCTCTGGAGCTACCGCGACCGCGCCTTCGCCTTCGTCTCCTCGCCCGCCGTGCTGGGCGACCGCCTTGTCATTGGCGGGCGTGACAAGCGCGTCCACTGCCTACGCACCAAGGACGGCGAGGCGATCTGGACCTTTGGCACGCGCGGCAAGGTGGACAGCTCACCGGTCATCTGCGACGGCAAGTTCGTCGTCGGGTCCGAGGACGGCCGCCTCTACCTCCTCGCGCTGGCCGACGGGAAGGAGCTGTGGAACTACGAAATCGGTCAGGGCCTCGCCGCTTCGCCCGCAGTGGCCGACGGCAAGGTGGTCATCGGCAGCGAGGACGGGAACGTGTATTGTTTTGGGACGAAATCCAACAAATGACTCCCGAAGACGCACTAGAGACGCAAATCGAACGCTACCGCCAGATGACTGGTGAGGAGCGGATGGCCATCGGCTTCCAACTCTACGAGCTGAGTTGCAACGTCGCACGGGAAGGCATCCGCGCGCAGTGCCCCAACGCCGAGCCAGCCGAGGTGGAGCGACGCCTCCGCGAGCGCCTCCGCTTGGCCTACCAGTCATGACGCAGGAGCGAATCCTCCAAGACTGCCTCGTCCGGTTGAACCAAGCGGGCGTCGCCTATCTTGTCACTGGCTCGATGGCGAGCAACTACTGGGGCATTCCGCGCACCACGCACGACCTCGATTTTGTCATCCAGCTCCCGCCCTCGGCCATCCCCCAGTTCGTCGCAGCTTTTCGTGGCGACTACTTCGTTGACGAGGAAGCTGTGCGCGCCGCGTTCCGTCCCCCGCACCAGTTCAATGCCATTCACGAACACTCCGCCTTCAAGGTAGACTTCTGGCTGCCGGTGAATTCGCCTTTCGAGCGCGAGATGTTCAAGCGCCGCCTGGCCCGCCCGCTGTTTGGCGTGCCGGCGTGGATCGCGACCGCCGAGGATGTGCTGCTCCACAAGCTCTACTGGGACAAACTCACGCCGTCCGAACGCCAGCTTGGCGATGCTGCCGGCATTTTTCGCATCCAACGCGACGCGCTGGATGAAGCCTATCTGCGCCAATGGGCGGCGGAACTCAACGTCATGGAATCGTTGAACCGGCTCTTCGAGGGCAAACTAAAACCGAAGTCCACATGAGCACCGTCACCGTCACCTCGCTCCCGCCTGGCGCGAAGTCCGCCGCGCCGCCGCTCCAGAAGGAAACCACCGCCGGCAGCTACTTCATCACGAACTACCCGCCGTTCAACTTCTGGAAGCCGGAGTTCGTGCCCGCGCTACACGCGGCCATCGCGCAGCCGCCGCGACCGGGCGTGCCGCTGGGACTTTACACGCACATTCCCTTCTGCCGGAAGCGCTGTCACTTCTGCTATTTCAAGGTCTACACCGACAAGGATTCCTCCGAGATCAAGGGATACATCGAGGCCGTGCTGAAGGAGTTCGCGCTCTACGCGGGCAAACCATTTGTCGGCGGGCGCAAGCCGAAGTTCATCTACTTCGGCGGTGGCACGCCCAGTTATCTCAGCCCCGAGCAGCTCAAGCATCTGACCGACGGCATGAAGCGCTTGCTGCCGTGGGACAACGCGGAGGAAATCACCTTCGAGGCCGAGCCGGGCACGCTCACCGACCACAAGCTCCGCGCCATCCGCGAGCTGGGCGTCACGCGTCTTTCGCTCGGCATCGAGCACTTCGACGACCACATCCTCGAAATCAACGGGCGCGCGCATCGCTCGAAGGAAATCGCCCGCGCCTACGCCTACGCGCGCGAAATCGGCTTCCCGCAAATCAACATTGACCTCATCGCCGGCATGGTCGAGGAGACCGAGGACAAGTGGAAGGAAGCCGTCGCCAAGGCGCTCGCGCTCCAGCCCGACTCGCTTACGATTTACCAAATGGAAGTGCCCTACAACACGGGCATCTACCAGCAGATGAAGGCGCAGGGCAAACTCGTCGCGCCCGTCGCGGACTGGGAGACGAAGCGCCGCTGGGTGGACTACGCCTTCCGCGAGTTCGAGAAGGTCGGCTACGCGGTGAACAGCACCAGCACCGTCGTGCGCGATCCGGCCAAGGTGAAGTTCCTCTACCGCGAGGGCCTGTTCTCCGGCGCGGATTTGCTCTCGGTCGGCGTCGCCAGCTTCGGCCACATCAACGGCGTCCACTACCAGAACCAGGCGGACTTCGACCCGTATCTGGCGAAGGTGAACGCGGGCGAGTTGCCCATCTTCCGCGCCTACCCGACGCAGCCGGACGAGCGTTACATCCGTGAGTTCATGCTGATGCTCAAGCTCGGCGCGAACAGCCGCAGCCAGTTCAAGGCGAAGTTCGGCACCGACCCGCTGGAGCAGTTCGCCGCGCCGCTCAAGCAGCTTCAGGACTGGGGCTGCCTCACCGTGGACGGCGACCGCATCGTGCTCACGCGCGAGGCGCTGCTCGAAGTGGATGGACTGCTACCGGGGTTTTTCAAGGCAGAGCATCGGGCCAAGAAGAACTGAACATTCCCATGTCCCTCGCCCTTCCCATCGCCTACCCGCTGGACGACTTCTACGCGCAGGCCGGCCGCGCCTTGCCGCCCATCGAGGCGGTCGAGGGCGACGCCGTGCCAGAGCCTTACAAGTCGCTGCTTGTGCATCAGGACGACATGACACCGACGCTGGAGAAGTTCCACGGCGAGCGCATCCACCTCGCCGTCCTCAGCCGCCAGCAGCGCGATGACTTCTACTTCCGCGAGGTCGTGCTGCTGCTGGACAGGTCGGACAAACCGGTCGAGTTCGGGGCCATCAAGATCAACCTCGCGCTCTTCCCGCCCGCCGCGCGGAAGGAGATTTTGGATGAGCGCCGCCCGCTCGGCACACTGCTCGCCGACTACACCATCACGCATACCAGCCGCCCAAAGGCCTTCCTCCGCATCCAGTCGGACGACTTCATCAACGCTTCACTAAACCTCGACCGACCTCAATGGCTCTACGGTCGCCGCAACACGCTTTGGGATCCGCAGCAGCGGCCGCTGGCGGAAATCGTCGAGATTTTGCCGCCGGCGTGAGGCCGGATTTTTCCGTCGGCAAAGACAGTTGGCCCGGCTTGCTTCGTTTGCTAGCTTCCTCCAACCACCCGCGACGCATGCGGCTGGCATACCAAACTTTCGCCATGTCCCAAGCCATCATCGACCCCGCCGAGGTCCGGCGCTTTGCCGAGGAGCTGCGCCGCTTCAACACCGACGTGGCCGAGCGCACCACGCAGCTTCAGGCCCGCTTCGCCGCGCTCGGCGATACCTGGCAGGACCAGGAGCACGCCAAGTTCGCCGAGGAGTTCAAGCAGACCATGAAGGCGTTGCGGCGCTTCGTCGAAGTCTCCAACCAGCACGCGCCCTTCCTCCAGCGCAAGGCCGCCAAGATCGAGGAATACCTCCACCAGCGCTGACCATGCCGGAGCAGGCCCGCATTACTTCCGTCGAAGCCGTCGAGGCCTTCCGCACCGATCTGCTGGTCTATCTCGACAAGGCCCGCAACGCCGCCGAGGAAGTCGGTGAGGAAATCACCCGCACCCGCGCCTGGTTGCATGACGACCGCGGCCCACACTGGGCGCAGCAGGTCAAGCGCCGCACCATCGCGCTCCAGGACCGCCAGCAGGAACTCTTCAGCGCGCAACTCGGCGGGAAGCAACGCAACGTCCAGGCCGAACTGATCGCCGTCCGCCGCGCCAAGCAGGCGCTCGAAGACGCCGAGACGAAGCTGAAGCAAGTCAAGCGCTGGCTCCGCGATTATCCGATCGAAGTCGAACCGCTTGCCCGCCACACCGACCTCCTCCGCCACACGCTGGTCAGCGACATGGGCAAGGCTGCCGCGCTGCTCACGCAAACCATCGCGACACTTCATGACTACGCCACCATGAAAGCCCCGGAAACCGCGCCGCTCGCGCCTCCGGAGACGCCTTCCGCCCCATGAGCCTGCAATCCAGCCGCACGCGCCTCACCGCGCTCACGAAGCAACTGGCCGTCCGCTGGCAGGAGACGCGCGAGCAGTGGCAGGACGCGCGCGCCGATGACTTTCAGAAGCGCCACCTCGACGAGTTGTTCGCGCGCGTGAACGCGGCCGCCCACAGCCTCGAAGAACTTGACCGCGTCCTCGCCAAGCTCCGCCACGACTGTGAGTAAGCTCATCTCCGCCGCCGAGACGCTCGACCTGCTGCGCCGCCTGCGCGACGCGGGGCGGACGTTCACCGCTCGCGAGGAACATCTTCAGCGCGAACAGACCGCGCAAACCACTCGCCTGCAGCAACGGAGCGAAGCTGTCTTCGCGCAGCGCTCAGAGCAATTGCAGGCCCAGCTTGCCGCGTTGGAAAACTCGATCACCGCCAGCCGCTCCGCGCTCAACACACGTATGGATCAGCGTCGCGCCCGGCTGGAACGGGCACACAAGAACACCCTGCGCCAGCAGCTCACCTGGGCCGAGGAGCGCGAGAACCAGCGCAAGTTCGAGCTGCAACGCGAGTTGCTCAACGCCCAGCGCCAGCGCGAAGCCGCGTTCAAGGCCGCGAGCACCGAGCACGCGGAGTTCACCGCGCTGCTCAAGATCGAGCGCGAGTCGGTGACTCAACTCAGCGCGCAAGCCCGCGTCGCGCTGCGCGGCTACGGCAGTTGGTCGCGCCAGCTCCGTGCCGGCGGTTTGCAACCGCCGTCCGACGCGCCCGCCGCCGGCGACCCCGATCACTCGATCGAACTGCTCCGCCTCAAACTCTCAGCCGCCGCCGCCGACTTGGAACGGGTGCGCGAGGCCGGGCTGCCACTCGTGTTCAGCTACGTGCCGGTCTGGCTGTGGTGTGTGGTGGTCATGCTCGTTGCGTTCGCTTCAAGACATCTTGGCCTTGCCACGAACACTGCGGCCATCGTTGCCGGAGCGGGCCTTGGACTCGTGGGGTTGCTGCATCTCATCGGACGCTTCGTATCTGGCAAACCCGCCGCATCGCTCGCGCTCGCGCTTAATGAAGCAGCCCAACTCTCCGCCGACTGCGAGCAAGAATCCAAGGCTCGTCGCCAAACCGAGGAGCAGCGCGCCGAGGCGGAGGCCACGACCGTTGGCCAGCGGCACGAGGACGAGTGGAACAAGGCGCTCTCCGAAACCGACACCACCAAGACCGAGTGCAAGCGGGCTATGGAAGCCCGCCACCAGCGCGCGAGCACCCGCTACGAACGCCTTCGAGCTGTGGCGACAGATGCCTTCGAGCAGGCGACCGTCGCTCAGCTTGCCGCTGCGAAGGCTGCGGCGGACGAGGAATTGCAGGGCCTCGCCATCGGCAACGAGACTTCGCAGATGACCGTGGCGAACCAGCACGAGTCCGCCTGGTCCGCGCTCGCCGCCGAGTGGCGCTCGGCCACGGAGCCGCTCTTCGCCGCGCTCGGCAACTTGCAGCGCGCGGCGGCGGCGCAGTTCCCCGCGTGGTCGGCGGATTACGCGCGACGGTGGACGCCGCCGGAGCAGTTCGCGCACGCGGCACAGTTTGCGCGGCTGGACGTGGACGTGGCGCGGCTCGTGGGCGCGCTGCCCCGGCACGCGCGGCTCGCCTTGCCCGGTCCAGCGCAGTTCTCCGTGCCGCTGCTGCTGACGGTGCCACAACCGGGCTCGCTGCTCTGCGAGACGAAGGGCGAAGGGCGCGAGGCGGCCATCGCGACGCTCAACGACGCGATTCACCGGCTGCTCGCCAGCGCGCCGCCGGGCCGCCTGAGCTTCACGCTCGTGGACCCCGACGAGCTGGGCCGCAGCTTCTCCGGCCTGATGCACCTCGCAGACTACGACGAGCGGCTCATCAACAGCCGCATCTGGACGCAGCCCGCGCAGATCGAGCAGCAGCTCGCGCTGCTCAACGACCACATCGAGAAGGTCTCGCAGATGTATCTGCGCAACGAGTTCGCGACCGTCGCGGACTACAACGCGCAGGCCGGGCGCATTGCGGAGCGCTACCACTTCCTCGTCGTGGCGGACTTCCCGGCGAACTTCTCGGACACGGCGCTGCGGCGGCTCGCGAGCATCGTCGCCGGCGGTGCGCGCTGCGGTGTCCACGTGCTGCTGCATTGGGACCAACGCAAGGCCGCTCCACCGGAATTGCCCGGCGAAGAGTTGCGCGCTGGCAGCGTGAACTTGCGGCGCGAGGGCAACGCGTTTCTGCTCGGCGGGGAAAGCATTCCCGGCATCACGCTCGTGCTCGAAGCGCCGCCGTCACCGGAGATTGCGACCGAACTGTTGCGCAAAGTCGGCGAGGCTGGCGTGAACGCGAACCGCGTGCAGGTGCCGTTCACGGACATCGCGCCGGCCGCGGACGCGGTGTGGTCGCTGGACACGGCGGAGGAGTTGCGCGTGCCGATCGGGCGCACGGGCGCGACGAAGCTGCAACAGCTCGCGCTCGGCAAGGGCACGCGCCAGCACGCGCTCGTCGCGGGCAAGACCGGCTCCGGCAAATCCACGCTCTTCCACGTCATCATCACGGACCTCGCACTGTGGTGCAGCCCGGAGCAGGTGGAGTTTTACCTCGTGGACTTCAAGACGGGCGTGGAGTTCCGCTGCTACGCGGCGCACCGGTTGCCGCACGCGCGCGTGGTGGCGATCGAGAGCGACCGCGAGTTCGGCCTGAGCGTGCTGGAGCGGCTGGACGAGGAGCTGAAGCGGCGCGGCGAATTGTTCCGCCGCGCGGGCGCGCAGGACTTGCCCGGCTACCGGCGGTTGAGCGGAGCAAAGTTGCCGCGCACGCTCCTGATGATTGACGAGTTCCAGGAGTTCTTCGTCGCTGACGATCGCGTGGCGCAAGGCGCGGCGCTGTTGCTGGATCGCATCGTGCGGCAGGGCCGGGCGTTCGGCATCCACGTCATCCTCGGCTCGCAGACGCTCGGCGGCGCTTACTCGCTCGCGCGCGCGACACTCGGGCAAATGGTCGTGCGCGTGGCGCTCCAGTGCAAAGTAGCCGACGCCGCGCTCATCATGGAAGACAACAACCCCGCGCCGCGCCTGCTCTCGCGGCCGGGCGAGGCGATTTACAACGACGAGGCCGGCGCGGTCACGGGCAACAGCCCGTTCCAAACCGTGTGGGTGGCGGACACCGAGCGCGAGGACTGGCTGGCGAAGGTCAGCGCAAGGGCGCAGGCCGACGGCGTGAAGCGACCGGCGCCCGTGGTCTTCGAGGGCAATGCGCCGGCGGACGTGCGGGACAACGAATTGCTGAGCGCGGCGCTTGCGTCACCCAATCAGGCAGAAATTCCCCGCCTATGGCTGGGCGCGCCGAACTCAATTAAAGGCCCGACGGAGGCGGTGTTCAACCGGCAGAGTGGCAACAACCTGCTCATCGTCGGCCAGCGCGACGAAGCCGCCGTGGCGATGCTCGGCGCGTCGCTGATCGCGCTCGCAGCGCAAGGGGCCGCGCGGCTCGTGCTGCTCGAAGCCACGCCACCGGAGTCGCCGCCGAAACGGTTCTTCGAGACGGTGATGCAGGCTGTGCCACGCGGCACGCACGCGAAGGCGGGAGACTTGGAGACGGTGATGGCGGAGCTGGACGCCGAGTTGACGCGGCGCACGGCGGCGGACCACGGCGCGGGTGAAGCGGCGTGCTTCCTCGTGGTGCATGAGCTGCAGAAGTTCAAAAAGCTGCGGCACGAAGAGGATTTCAGCTTTTCGTCCGACGAGCCGAAGGCTCCTGCGCCGGGCGCGGTGTTCGACCGTTTGATCCGCGAAGGCCCGGGCGTGGGCATGCACGTCATCGTGACGTGCGACAGTTACAACAGCCTGGCGCGCGCGATGAGCCGCAAGGCCATCAGCGTGTTCGAGCTGCGGGTGCTCTTCCAGATGAGCGCGAACGACTCGGCCACGCTGTGCGACTCGCCCGCCGCCTCCGACCTCGGCCTGCACCGTGCGCTGCTGCACAACGGGCAGATGGGATTCCTGGAGGCGTTCAGACCATATGCATTGCCTGAGGAGGAATGGCTCGAGGAGGCCGGGCGTTCGTTGGCGCAGGCAGCAACCGGACGGTGAGCCGCTCGCGGCCAAATCGGTGCAATTTTCGTCAGTTCTTGGCTTGCACACCGGCACGCCCGCACTAAACTACGCACACGTATGAATTCTGAGAACACTTACGACGCCATTGTCATCGGCGGCGGTCCTTCCGGTTCCTCCTCCTCCTACATTCTCTCCGAGCATGGCCACCGCGTGCTGCTGCTCGAGCGGGAGAAGTTTCCGCGCTATCACATTGGTGAGTCCATGATTCCCTTCACCTACGGGCCGATGGAGCGGCTGGGCCTCATCCCCCGGATGAAGCAGTCGCACTTTGTGAAAAAATACAGCGTGGTATTCATCTCCCCCAACGGGAAGGTCAGCACGCCGTTTTACTTCTTCAACCGCTACGACCGCGAGACCGTCGCGCAGACGTGGCAGGTGCTCCGCAGCGAACTCGATCAGATGCTTCTCGACCATACGCGCAGCAAGGGCACCACGGTGAAGGAGGAGACCACCGTCAAGGAACTGCTCCGCGAGAACGGGCGCGTCGTCGGTGTGCGCGCTCAACATAAGGACGGCTCCGTGGCGGAGTATCGCGCCCCCATCACGCTGGACTGCACGGGCAAGGAAGCCTTTGCCGCCGTGCGCAATGGCTGGCGCACGCGTGATCCTTATCTGAACAAGGTCGCCGTCTGGACCTACTACAAGGGCTCGAAACGCGAGCCGGGCATTGACG
>JBJTAU010000206.1:0-4901 GCA_046090965.1 Limisphaerales bacterium
CCTTACCGGGTGACGGAGCCGATCGAGATTCAAGTGGGCGAGACGATGATGCAGGTCTTCCCGCATGATCGGCTGAAGATTTCCTGCACCAGCTCCGGGCCGGGCGGGCGCTTCACGCAGTTCTTCAGCCTCGAAGTGACGCCGGAGACGTGGCCCAAGGAACTCGCGCACGCGCGGACGTTCTGCTTCTTCGAGGAGATCGAGTTCCTCTACAAAAACGGCCTCATCAAGGGCGGCAGCCTGGAGAACGCCGTCGTCATCCGCGACGACGCCGTGCTCACCACCGAGCCGTTGCGCTACGAGGACGAGTTTGTGCGGCACAAGATGCTCGACATCCTCGGCGACCTCTCGCTGCTGGGACGTCCGTTCCTCGGACACATCGTCGCCATCCGCCCGAGCCACACGGGCAACTGCGAGCTGACCAAGCAGATCGCCGCGCAGATGCGCAAGCCGGAGAAGGCCGTGCAGACCTTCTCACCGCCGCCCGCGAAGTCCGCCGAAGAAAACCTCGTCCGCGATGGCGCGACGCTCGACGTGATGCAGGTGATGAAAATCCTGCCGCACCGGCCGCCGTTCCTGATGGTGGACCTCGTGACCAAGATCGAGGGCAACCGCATCGTGGCGCAAAAAAACGTGACGATGGCCGAGCCGGTCTTCGAGGGGCACTTCCCCGGCCATCCCATCCTGCCCGGCGTTCTGCAACTGGAGGCGATGGCGCAGGTCGCCGGTATCCTGATGATGCGGCAAGCGGAGAACGCGGGAAAACTCGCCTACTTCATGTCCGCCGAAGAAGTGAAGTGGCGCAAGCCCGTCCGTCCCGGCGACGTGTTGGTGATTGATGTCACCATGACCAAGATGCGCGGGAAGATCGGCAAGGCGCGAGGCGAATGCTCAGTCAACGGCGAGTTGGTCAGCGAGGCGAACGTGACCTTCATGCTCATGGACAAGGAATGAGCACGGGGAACATTCACCCTTCGGCGGTGGTTCATCCCGCCGCGCAAATCGGCTCGAACTGCCACATCGCGCCATTCTGCGTCATCGGTGAGCACGTCACGCTCGGGCCGGATTGCCGGCTGCATTCGCACGTCGTGATTGACGGGCACACGACGGTCGGCGCGGGCAATGAGTTCTTCCCCTTCGCGGCCATCGGACTCAAGACGCAGGACTTGAAGTGGAAGGGCGGCATCACGCGCACGGTCATCGGCGATCACAATGTCTTCCGCGAGAACTCCACCGTCCACAGCGCGACCAACGACGGCGACGCCACCGTCATCGGCTCGCATAACCACTTCCTCGCCTACACGCACATCGCGCACGACTGCCGCGTCGGCAACCACATCGTCATGTCGAACGTCGGCACGCTTGCGGGCCACGTCATCGTGGAGGACCACGCGATCATCGGCGGGCTGGCGGCGGTGCATCAGTTCTGCCGCATCGGGCGCATGGCCATCCTCGGCGGCTGCGCGAAGGTCGTGCAGGACGTGCCGCCTTTCATGCTCGCGGATGGCAATCCCGCCGAGACCAAGGCGCTGAACAAGGTCGGCCTCGAACGCAACGGCGTCTCCGAAGCCGCGCAGGCCGCGCTGAAAAAGGCGTTCAAGCTCCTCTTCCGCGAAGGGCTGACCGTCTCAAACGCGCTGGTGAAGATTGAGGCGGAAGTTCCCCCGCTGCCCGAAGTGCAGCACCTCGTCGCCTTCGTGAAGGTCAGTGAGCGGGGCATCAGCAAGTGAGAGGAAAACGTAATGCGTAATGCGTAAACTCTCGTTGGGGTGCCGTGGCGTGATCGGACGCCTTCTTACGCATTACCCATTACGTTTTACGCCCCAATCTTCACCACCTCCAGCTGCCGCTGCGTGAAGCGGCACGTGTGCGTGTAGCCAACGGAGGTCGCCAGCGCGAGCGCCTTGTCCCAATCCGCTCCCACATCGCCCGGCGCGTGCGCGTCCGAGCCGAAGGTGATGGGCACACCGATTTGGTAGGCGCGCTGGAGGAAGTAGCGGCTCGGATAAATTTCCCGGCAGTCTTTGCGCAGCCCGGCGGTATTCAGCTCGATGGCCGTGCCGCTGGCTTTCGCCGCGCGAAGGAAGCGCTCGAACATCGGCGTGCAGTCGCGGTTGGGGTAATACTTGAACTTCTTCGGCAGGTCCGCGTGGCCGATGATTTCGAAGAGGCCGCTCGCCGCCGCCATCGTCAGCCGCTCAAAATACACGGACCACACCTCAAACGGATCGCGTGTCTTCCACTGCGAGAGTTTCTCCGGGTTGTCCACGTCCCACGCGTCCGAGACGTAGTGGACGGAGCCGATGAAGTAATCCCACGGATGCCGCGCGGCCAGCTCGCGAATCCAGTCCTCGTGGCCGGGCAGGTAATCCACCTCGAGCGCGAGCTTGATGGTGAGCTGCGGGAATTCACGCTGGGCGCGGCGAACCTTCTCCACGTATTCGTCCAGCTGGCTGGCGAACATGCGCCAGTTGTCGAAGTCGTCGCGCCGCATCGGCGAGTGATCACTGAAGCCGATCTCGCTTAAGCCCACCGCCACCGCGTGTGCGGCGTATTCCACCGGCTCGCCGGCCGCGTGGCGGCAGAGCGGCGTGTGCAGGTGGTAGTCGGCAGGCAGCGACATGGCGGGAGGGTAGGGCAGGGGAGCTAGGCGGGACAGGGGATTTACGCCGAGGCGCGACGCAGTAGCATGTTGGTCAGGGAATGTCTGGCCTGCGCACAGACGGCGTCGCGATCCTCGCGGTGCCCGGGAAACTCGAACGGCTCTGCCCGCACGGGCCCGTCGTGGCCCAACCGGCGCAGGGCACTGAGAAATTGACTTAGGTCGATCACGCCCGTCGCACCGGGTAGTTCCCGCTGGCGGTCGCCCAAGTCCGCCTGCGGCACGTCCACCGGCGCATCATTCACGTCCACGCCGATGACTTCCTCTCGGCGCAGCGAGGCCAGTTCGGCGCTGGAACTGCCGCTCATCCACCAGTGCCACGAGTCGAGCACCAGGCCGAGGTTGGGCGCGCCGATGGCGGCGATGAGTTCGCGCAGTTGCGGCAGCGTGTGGATGAACTGGTGCCGTCGCCCGCGCCGCAGCGTTGGCGTGGCGCAGTATTCCAAGCCGAAACGAATGCCGTGATCACCCAGCACGCGCGCCACCGCGCCGATGCGCTCGACGTGCTGGCGGAAGTTCTTGGCGAAGGGGAGCTCGGCGTGGAACGGGACGATGGAGGAGCCGAGTCGCGTCACGCCGCAGCATTGCAGGATTTTAGCGAACTTCGGCAGTTGCTGGAGCCCATCGGCGAATCGCTGCGCGTCGCGGCGAAGGTCAATCGGCAACCCGGCCAGTCCGAAGCGCAGCCGCTTCGCCCGCAGGTCATCCAGCACCCGCGCCAACTCAGCTTCGGGCAACCGCGCCAGTTCATCTGCCCGTGCCTCAACCGAGGCGAAGCCATGCCGGTGCGCGAGCTCGATGGCTTCGAGTTGCGTCGCTTCGATGCACAGGCTGCGGCAGACGAGGCAGGTGAACACGCGCGGGAGCTTGGCTTGCGTCCGCCGCTCACCTCAAGGCGCAAAGTCCCGTCCTTCAGCAATCTCCCGTATTGAGCGAGGCACGCGCTTTGCTACTCTCAACTTGGCAACTCGCTTCGCGGAAGCCTTATGCGCGCTCGAAGACTCTCCATCCTCGCCGGTTCGCTACTGCTTATCCCGGCCCAGGCTCAAGTCGCTCCGCCTCCGCCGCCGGGCATCACCAACTTCACGGTGAACGGCAGCCAGCGCGTGCTCCGCTGGACTCCGTTTCCCGCCGCCCAAACCTTCAAGGTCTTCAGCACCCCCGATCTGCGGACACCGTTTGCCGAAGACACCAGCGGCCTCGTCACCGGCTATTCGTGGACGGGCACGAACACCGGTTCCGCCCGCTTCTTCCGCCTCGACACCACGCCGCTCGACAGCAACGCGCTGGTCACCGCCACGGTGCTCAACCGCCTTGCCTACGGCCCCACGCCCGCGCTGCTGGACCGCTTCAAGACGAACGCCATTGACCTCTACATCGCCGAGCAGCTCGCGCCCGAGTCTGTCACGGAGACGGTGCAGAACCAGCACACGAACATCGCTTACTTCGAGAGCCGCTTCGCACCGCCGACCACGCCGGTCTCGCTGACCAACGGCACCTCGGCGGGGACGGCTACGATAGACATCCTGCGCTCGTGGTTCACGCTGCGGGCCGTGGGCGCAGACCGCCAGCTCCTCGAAGTCCTCTCGCAGTTCTTGGACAACCACTTCGTCACCCAATACACCAAGTCCCAGACCTACTTTCAGATCTACTACGGCGACTTCAACATGCAGAACCGCGTCGCGACGGAGCTGGAATATCGCGAGCTGACCCGCTGGCGGAACGCGCTGATGAATCCTGTGGTCACGTTCAAGGACCTGCTCACGATCAGCTGCGAAAGCCCGGCGATGATCATCTACCTCGACACTGTCAGCAGCCGCGGCGACGGCGGGCGCGTGCCGAACGAGAATTTTTCCCGCGAGATCATGGAGTTGTTCAGCATGGGGGTGGACAACGGCTACGACCAGACCGACATCACCGATATGTCGCACGCCTGGGCCGGCTGGACGGTGGACTTCGTGGCACCGAACGACGTGTCCAATCCTTTTGCCACGCGTCTCCTGGCCACCGCCGGCAACACCGTCAGCAACGTGCCCGGCTCGTGGGCCTTCATCTTCCGCACGAACTACCACGGCACCTCGCGCAACATCTTCACAATCAAGTTCGTCCCCGCGCGCTTCGGCCCGCCGTGGACCACGCGCACCTACGCGAACGCCACGCCCGGCTCCTACCAGCTCACGTTCCCCGCGCGCACCGGCACGAACGCAGTGCAGGACGGCTACGACATCATCGCGCACCT
>JBJTAU010000207.1:0-3055 GCA_046090965.1 Limisphaerales bacterium
GCCCATTCTCGAAGTGCATTGCATCAAGTGCCACGGCGAGGAGCAGAAGAAAGGTGGGCTGCGGCTGCACACACTGGCCGACGCGATGAAGGGCGGCGACAACGGCACCGCGCTCGTGGCAGGAAAGTCCAAGGAGAGCAAACTCTACACCTCCACCACTCTAAAAGCGGAGGACGACGACGTGATGCCGCCACCGAAGGAAGGGGCGTTGCCAAAGGAGCTTCAGGCCAAACTCAAGGAGTGGATTGATTCCGGAGCGCAGTGGCCCGCCACCGCCAAGCTGACCGTCGCGAAGAAGATCAACTTCGCCAAGGACATCCAGCCGATCTTCGAGTTCAACTGCGTGGCCTGCCACAAGGAAGGGCACGCGAAGGGCGAGCTGCGCATGGAGACGCGCGAACTCACCTTCAAGGGCGGCGAAAGCGGCACGGGCGTGGTGCCGTTTCTGCCCGAAAAGAGTCCGATCTACACCTCCATGACGCTGGCCATCGAAGACGAAAAGGTGATGCCGCCCAAGGCCAAGGACCGCGTGACCAAGGAGGAGATCGAGCTGGTGCGGTTGTGGGTTAAGCAGGGTGCGGTGTGGCCGGACGGTGTCGTTCTGGTGCAGAAGAAAAAGGAAGCCGCTCCGGGCGCGAACGAAAACGAAACCGTCGCCAGCATCCACCAACTCGTCACGGCCACCCACAAGGAGAAGAGCGCAGCCGACATGAAGGGCTACACCAACACCATCCCGGGCACGGACGTGAATTATTCGCTGGTGCCCATCCCAGCCGGCGAATTCGTCATGGGCAGTTCCATGGGCGAGAAGGGCCGCGAGGCCAACGAGGGCCCGCTGCGCACGGTGAAAATTTCCCCGTTCTGGATGGGGCAATTCGAAATCACCTGGAACGAGTTCGAGCTGTTCATGTATGCGGACGCCGAGCGGCGCTTCCGCGACCAGATCAAGACTGACCCGGCTCGCGACAAGGTTTCCGACGCCGTCGCCCGGCCAACCAAGCCCTACGTCGAGATGTCTTTCGGCATGGGCAAGGACGGCTATCCCGCCATCAGCATGACGCAGCACGCGGCGAACAAGTATTGCCAGTGGCTCTCGGCGAAGACCGGCCACTTCTATCGCCTGCCCACCGAAGCCGAATGGGAATACGCCTGCCGCGCCGGGACCAAGACGGCTTACTCGTGGGGCGACGATCCGGCCGACGCGAAGCAATACGCATGGTTCGAGAACAACAGCGATTTCAAATACCAGAAAGTCGGCAAGAAGAAGCCCAATCCGTGGGGCCTCTACGACATGCACGGCAACGTCGCGGAGTGGGTGCTCGACCAATACGAACCGAACTACGACAAAGTGAAGGCGCTCGTGCAGGATCCTTGGCTCAAGCAGGCATCGCCCTACCCGCAGGCTGCGCGTGGCGGCTCGTGGGACGACAACATTGCCAAGCTCCGCAGCGCGGCCCGTCGCGGCTCAGACAAGTCTTGGAAGCAGCAGGACCCGCAGCTCCCCAAGAGCATCTGGTATCTCACTGACGCGCAATTCCTCGGCTTCCGCATCGTGCGTCCGCTCAAGGTGCCAAGCGCCGAAGAAATGCACCGCTATTGGAACAGCGGGCAGGAGAAGGAGTGAAGTTCAGCGCCTCGGTGCCTGCTCCCGAATTTGCTCCAGCCGCGTCGCCATGCCGCGATGCTCCACGTAGCGCAGGTCGAACCAGCCATCCAAGTCTGAGTCGCGGCGGATTACAGCGTCGCCATTCGGCAGCCGAATGGCTTCCTCATCAATCACGCCGGCGCGGGGGCGAGCTATTTGGGTAGTATTTAAGCGCTGCCAAACGATGCCGGCGGGTGTGTCGCTGACTTTGCGCCAGCGGAGCTTTTCCCAGAGGATCAGCGCGACAATGAGCAACACGCCGTTGAACACCCACAGCGTCATTTGCCACCGCGTGCGCTTCGTCGGTGTCCCCGTTGTTGGCGAGGGCTGAGGTGAGGGGGCGGCCTCCATGTGCGGACGGCGTTACTCCTTCCGAATCGCTGTCCACGGCTTGCCGTCGGCGCGAATGACGCCGCGATACATGCCCTCGGAGTTGAACGGCATCGCCACGTTGCCCTTCGCATCCACGGCAATGACACCGCCGCGTCCGCCAGCTTCCTTCAAGTTTTTCATCACTACCTCCTCGGCCGCGTTGGTGAGCGTGACGCCTTGATATTTCATCTTCGCGGCGATGTCGTAGCAGACCACCCCTCGGATGAAGAACTCGCCGTGGCCAGTGCCGGAGACGGCGCAGGTGAGATTGTCCGCGTAGGTCCCCGCGCCGATGATGGGTGAGTCGCCAACGCGGCCGAAGCGCTTGTTCACCATGCCGCCCGTCGAGGTTCCCGCCGCGAGATTGCCGTGGCGGTCCAACGCCACCGCCCCGACGGTGCCGATGCTCTCCAAGCGGTCGTGTTGCGCCTTTTTCTCGCCCGCCTGGGTGGCCTTCTCCTTCTCCTTTTGCTGGATACGCTGCAACTGAAGCCTTCGGTGCTCCGTGATGAAGTAGTCCGCGGGCATGAGCGGCAGGCTATGTTCCTTCGCGAGCCGTTCCGCACCGTCACCGACGAGGAGAACGTGCGGCGTCCTGTCCATCACGAGGCGGGCAAGTTCGATGGGGTTCTTGACGTGCTTCACCTCCGCGCACGCGCCGGCCTTGTGCGTCATACCGTCCATGATGGAAGCGTCCATCCCCACGGTGCCATCGGCGGTGAGGACGGAGCCTTTGCCGGCGTTGAAGAGAGGTGAGTCTTCCAGAATCTTGATGGCGGCGACAACCGCGTCGAGTGACTTGCCCCCGCGTCGAAGCACGTCGTGTCCTGCAAGCAACGCGGCATCCATCGTGTCGCGCGCCGCTTTTTCCTTTTCTGGCGAGAGGTCTTCCCCGGGATGACGCCCGCGCCACCGTGGATGACGAGGACGATGTTTGTGGAAGGCTGGGAGCGGGCGGCGGCGGCCATAAGGAGAAAGGTCAGGCTGAGGAAGAGGGTTGCGGCTTGATGCGTGGTGCGTGGTGCGAGAGGAAACACG
>JBJTAU010000208.1:0-4208 GCA_046090965.1 Limisphaerales bacterium
TTCTAGCGGATGGACCCGCGAGAAAGCGGTGACGGTCCGCAAGGCTTCGGTGCGCTGGGCTGCCCGGCTTGAGCATGCCATCTCTGCGACCAACGAACGACCCTGCGGGACCGCAGGCTAGCGGCGCACCAAAAGGCGGCAGATAATCGGGGGAGTGCCGAAGCTGATCAGCCGAACAGCTCCATCACCGGCTTGGCCCCTTCCTTCACGAGCTTCATCGGGCGGCCGAGCGGCGTGGTGAGCTCGCGCTTGAAGTCGATGCCCAGCGCGTGGCAGACGGAGGCGTGGATGTCCGCGACCTGCACAGGGCGGTCGGCGGGTTCGTTGCCGTCCTTGTCGGACGAACCGATGACCTGGCCGCCTTTGACGCCGCCCCCGGCGAGGAGGCAGCTGAAGACGCGCGCATGGTGGTCGCGGCCGGCGTCCTTGTTGATCTTCGGCGTGCGGCCGAATTCGCTCAACATGATGACGAGGGTTTTCTCCAAGCGACCCGAGGCGTGCAGGTCTTCAATGAGCGAGGCGATCGCCGGGTCCATGACGGAGCCGTGGTTGCGCATCGCGGGGAAGACATCCATGTGGTTGTCGAAGCCGCCGCGATTCACCTGCACGAAGCGCACGCCGGTCTCAATGAGCTTGCGGGCCAGCAGCGTGCCGCGCCCGAACTCGGTCAGGCCGTAGCGTTCGAGCGTCTTGGGATTTTCCTTGTCGAGATCGAAGCTGGAGAGCGCCGGGCTCTTCATCAGCGCGACGGCGTCTTTGAGGGCCACGTCCGTCTCCTTCAGGTCGCGCGCGGCGATCTTGTTGGAGGCACGGAGGTTCATCTTCGCGAGAATCTCCAGGCGGCGTTCGCCCTGCGCGTGATGAATGCCATCGGGGAAGGCGAGATACGGATCGCGCTCGCCGGGCAGGCCGATGTAGTAGGCTTCGCAACGCTGGCCGAGGTAGCCGGCGCGCGGGGCCATGCCGCCGATGCTGATGTAAGCGGGCAGATCGCCGTTCTTCTGGCGCTCGTTCACGACGAACGAGCCCATGCCCGGATGCACGAGCGCGGGGTTTTGCGGATAGCTGGTCTGCAATTCATACGTCGCGCGGCCGTGATCGCCGTTGGTGCCGGCGATGGAGCGGATGATCGTGCAGTGGTGCATCTGCTTGGCGACTTGCGGGAAAATTTCGCTGATCTGGATGCCGTCGGCGCTGGTCTTGATCGGCTCGAACTCGCCGCCGGTTTCGCGGCCGGGCTTCGGGTCCCACGTGTCGATGTGGCTCATGCCGCCGCCGTTCCAGAAGAGGACAACGGACTCGGCCTTGGGCGCGTGGGCGGAGCCGATCGCGCCGAGGAGGCGGTGGATGGGCATGCCGAGCAGCGCGGCCGTGCCAGCGACCTGGCCGAGGAACCGGCGGCGGGAGGTGAGGTGATCAGTGCAGGAACTCATAGGTTTTTGGTGTTGAACAGACTTCAGGGCAGGTAACGGAATTCGTGGGAATTGAGCATCGCCCAACGCAGGTCGGCGAGGCCGTCAGCGGGCGTCTTGCCGCCAGCAATGACTTCACGCGCCTCGGCGAGTTCGTCAGCGGTCGGGCGGCGGGTGAAAATTTCGAGATAAACCAACTCGACGGCTTTCGCCGGATTCGCGTTGGCACCGCTGATCAGCGGGAACACCGGCTCGAACGGGCCGACGCGCGAGGCTTCGTGCGTGGCTTTGCCGTTGAGCATCATCAACTCCTGGCGCAACGATGGCGATTCGTCGCGGAACTCGCCGAGGTTGTCGCGCGCGGGCTGGCCGAAGACGCGGAGGAAGTGCGACGGCGGCGCGGGCGTGGCCCTGCGCAGCGTGCTGTCGAAACGCGGATTGTCGTCTACGACGGCGGTGACGGTTTCGAGGCGGAAGCGCTCGGCGTTGCCGGATTGAAGCAGGCGAATGCGTGCCTGCCGCTGCGCTTCCATCGCGTCGTCTTCCATCTTCTTGTTCATCGCGAAATCTTTCTTGGACTCATTCAACACGTCGCCAAACTTGTCGTCGTCCTTGCCCATCTTCTCGGGCTTGAGCAACGCATCAAAGTCGAGGCTCGCACCCTTCTCCAAGTCATACGGCGCCGGGGCCTGGCCGGGCTTGGCTCCGCCGAACATCATCATGTTCGGCTGGTTCGTGGACTTGTCTTCGGCGGCGGCGAGCATCGCGGCATTCGCGAGCGGGATGCGGATCTGGCGCTTCACTTCGCGGACGTTCGCGCCCTCGGGCCACTTGTGCGACGTCAGGTGGCCGGCGACGGTCACGCTGTCGAAGAGCACTTCCCCGAGCATACGGCGCGGGCGCGTGGCGGTGAAATTCTCCTCCGCATTTGCCAACTCCTTCACATCCGCGCCGGCGGGCAAGTGGCCGCGCTGGTAAGCCTGGGTGAGCATGACCATCTTGATGAGCGCGCGGACATCGTAGCCGCTCGCGACGAACTCCTGCGCGAGGAACTGGAGCGCCTGCGGATGGCGGATGTCGTTGTAGGCGGAAATGTTGTCGAGCGGCTCGACGAACCCGCGGCCGACCAACTCGGCCCACATGCGATTCACGAAGGCGCGGGCGAAATACGGGTTGCGCGGATTGGTGATGAGCCCGGCGAGTTTCTTCCGCTCCTCACTCTGCGCGTAGATGCTGCGGCCGTCCTGATTTTTCTGCGCGGCGGCCTTGGCTTCCTGGAGCAACGCCGTGTCCTGCTTCGAGTCGCGCAGCGTTTGCTTCACATCCGTGCCGTCCAAGAGATCGTCGAGCGCCTTTTTCGCGGCGGCGGCGGAGAGCACGCCGGTGTTGGGCCGGCGGCGGTCTTCGAGGCGCGCGATGTAGTCGGGCTTGGTGGTGTAGTTCACCAGCTCGAAGGGGAACTTCGGCGCGACGGCATTGCGCTTAGGCGGCTGCTCACGCTCCGGCGGCCACTTCACCGCCGTCTCAGGGCCTTCAGTGGTGTAGATGCGCTTGACGTTCTTGCCGGCCTCCACGCGCTTGATGGTGCCGAAGAACGCGGCGAGGTCGTAAAACTCCTTCTGCTTCCAGTCATCGAACGGATGGTCGTGGCACTCGGCGCATTGCATCCGCACGCCGAGGAAGATCTGCGACGTCGCGCCCGCGAGCGCCATCGGATTCGCGGCATCGCCGAGCGCGAAGCCGGCGGCGGGCGCGCTCTCGGGCCGGCCGTTGGTGGCGATCAACTCACGCACCATCTCGTCGTAAGGCTTCTTCTCCGCGATGCAGCGGTTCACGTAGGCGAACAACTGCGGACCGCCGTCCTGACCCGAGCGCACGCGGAGCATGTCGGCGAAAAACACGGTCCAACGCTCTGGAAAACGGGAATGCCCGATCAACCGATCCACGAGCTGCTCGCGCCTGTTGGCACTTTTGTCGGCCTCGAACTGCTTGATCTCTTCGGAAGTCGGGATGCGCCCAATCAGATCCACCGTCGCGCGGCGGAGGAAGGCGAGGTCGTCAATGACCGTTGCCGTGCGGAGCTTCACGTCCTTGAGCGCGTCGTTCTCTCGTTGAAGAATCTGGTCAGTCAACGCAGCGGTTTCGGCGAGCGACTTGGGTGACTTGGTCGGAATGAAATCCTTTTCGGCGAGGCCGGGGACTTCCTTCTTCTTCATGTGCAGCACGACGCCATCGGGCCACTTCGCGCCGGTGCGGACCCAGTCCGTGAGCCAGTTCTTGTGGGGACCGGAAAGCGGCTCGGTCTCCTGCGGCATGATGTCCTCGTGGTCGCGCGGGAGCTTCACGCGGCGGAGCAATTCGCTCTTCTCGTATTCCTTCGCGTTGAGGAGCGGGCCGTGCTTGCCGCCCTTCAGGAAACCCTCTTTCGTGTCGAGCCGTAGGCCACCCTTGGCGGAGTCCGCGCCGTGGCAGCGGATGCAGGCATGCTCGAAGATGGGCCCGATTTGGGTGCGGAAATCCACGTCGGCAGAGGCGACTCCAACCGAACAAACCAAGGCTAGAAAGATGCGCTCAGAAACAGGCATGTGATTCGGACTTAAACAGCTGCGCAGACATTCGATGCGCGGCAAAAATTTTGCCCCGTGAAGCGCGCGCGCTCTACCGAACCCAATCCTAGCTTATTCCACTGTAACGGACTTGGCGAGGTTGCGGGGCTTGTCCACGTCGCAGCCGCGCGCGACGGCGATGTGGTAGCTGAGGAGTTGCAGCGGAATAACGGCGAGCAACGGATGTAGC
>JBJTAU010000209.1:0-9131 GCA_046090965.1 Limisphaerales bacterium
CACGCGGAACACGTCCTGGCCGAGATAATCGAGCAGCGCGGGATCGCGCATCGAGCGCACGATGTCCTCGTAGATGCCGCGCGCCTTGTCCGCCGCGAGCAACTCGGCGTCCACCTTCTTGCCATCAATCTCCATCGAGAACTTGTTGAGCTGCGCGCCGCGCGGCACGGGCAGCATAACCGTGCCTTCGAGCCGCGTCGGGTTCGGGTTGTAAAACTCCTGCTCGATGGTCGTGGTCGCGACCTGATCCGTGATGCGCGCCGTGACCTTATGGTAAGCGATCTCGATAGGCGCAACCGCGCGGTAGGGCGGCGGCATCGGCCGGGGCGGCGGACTGATGATGGGCGGACGCGGCGGGGGCACGCCGGGCGGGAGCCGGCGCGGCGGCTCGGGCGGCATGATGGCCTCAGTGGCGTTGGTGAGGACGATGAAGCCGGCGGCGAAGGTCTGAGCTGGCAGAACCAACCAACCCAACAGGGCGAGGAAAGCGAGCGAGCGTTTCATGGCCCGTTAGACGGCGGAGCCGGGCACGATGCTCCCGCTCAATCCTCGACTTCCACGCCCAGCGCCGGGCCGCTGCTGGCGGCGTCGTCGGACAGGGTGAAGGCGCGGCTGACGCGGTTGAAGGTGAGCTGCACGGGCGCCTTCGGCGCGGCGGGATCGTAGGCCGTGAAACGCACCTCGGTGTCAACTGACTGCGCCCCGAACACGAGCAGCGAGCGGTTGTAGCGCAACGCGTGGTGCCGGTAGAGCCGCACGAGCGCGGGGCGGTTGGCGGTGACCGCTGCACTGATTTCCGCAACGGCGGCTTCGTTAACCGAGCTTCCTCCGAACGCCTTCCGCAACAGCGAGGCTCGATTCTCGCAGCGGCACACGAGCCAGGACTCGGCGCGCAACAGATGGCCTTGCAGCCGGCTTAACTCGCGCAGGTTTGCGTAGCCGGGGATGACCACGCGCTGGTCTTCGCGCGATGGCTCGTCCGCGTCGCGCTTGATCACCTGACGGACGAGCGCGATGCGCGCCGCGGTGCCGGGCGGTCGCTGCGTCGGCTCGAAGCGGGCGTGGAGGAAGAACTGCCGGGCGACGTGCGCGTCCACATGGCCACGCAGCGCGGGGTCGGCGAGTGACTCCTGCTCTTCCTGCGGCGCGGGCTGGGCCACTGGCTCGGCGAGCGTATCGGTGGCGAAGTCAAATGCGCGCGGGCCGGGGGGAATGATGGGGCCGGACTGACGAAGCACGGTGCAGCCGGTCAGCCAGAGCGGGAGCAGCAGCGCGGCAGCAGCACAGCGAGCGAGCAGGCGGCGAAGGTTCATGGGCGCAGTGTAGCGGGTGCCCGTGCCCGCGCAGCTTCAAACTTACGTCCACCGCGCGATGCGGCTGTCGAGCTGGAAGAACTGGCCGGAGATGTTCCGCGTGCCGGCAAGGAAGGCGGTGAAGCGCGCGACTTCGCCGAGGTCGTTGAGGCGGTTCAGGGCATTCGCGGCGGCGAAGGCCGCGAGTTGCTCCGGGGTCAGGCCGGCCGTCATCGGTGTCGGCAGGACGCCGGGCAAAATCGCGTTCACGCGGACATTGCGGGAGCCGACTTCCTTGGCGAGCGAAGTGGTGAGTCCGAGCAGCCCGGCCTTGGCGGCGGCGTAGTTGGCCTGGCCACGATGGCCGGTGCGCGCGCTGAACGAGGCGATGTTCAGGATGTGGCCGTCGCGTTGCTTGAGCATCGGACGCAGCACGGCCTGCGAGCACAGGAACGCGCCCTTGAGCTGCACGTCGAGGACGCGTTGCCAGTCATCGTCCGTAAGCTGACCGACGAGCGCATCGGCGGTGTTGCCGGCGTTGTTGATGAGCAGATCAACGCGCGGCCAGCGGGCGAGCACTTGGGCGACGCCGCTCTCGACGGCAGGGCGCGAAGTCACGTCGAGCGGAAGCGGCAGGAGGGAATCGCTCTCCGAGTGAGCGTTCTGACGATGAAAGCCAGCGGCCACCCGCCAGCCTTGCGCGAGGAACTCGGCGACCAACGCGCGGCCGAGTCCACCGGAAGCGCCGGTGATGAGCGCGACGCGCGTCATGACTGGGGCTCGATGGCCCACTCGCCGGCCACCATCACGCCAGTGATGTCTGGCACGGTGTGGACGACGGCCTCGGCGGCGGATGCGGGTGCGGCGGCCGAGCGCAACACGAGGAGGTCAGCATGGGCGCGGCGGGTCAGTTCGCCGACTTTGCCGCGCAGGCCCAGTGCGGCGGCGGGATTGCGCGTGACGAGGTCGAAGAATTCCTCGGGCGCGAGGCCGGGATGGTTGGCGGCGAAGGCGCGAAGTTCAGCGAAGAGATCCAGCTCAGGTTTGCGGCGGCCTTCCGTCCCGATGCTGGCGCGGCTGTCGGTGCCGCGACAGAGGTACACGCGGGCTGCGTGCAACTCGGCGAAAGGAAACGGCGCGTGGCGGAAGTAGGCATGACTGCGCGGGCAGTGGACCACCGTGGCGCAGGCGCGCGCGAGCAGTTCGGCGTCGCCGGGCGCGAGGTGGTTCACATGGACGGCGAGGAAGCGCGGATCAAGCAGCTTGAGCTCGGCGAGGAGCTGGACGGGCGAGTGCGCGCCGCAGTCGGCCATGTCACGGCCGTTCCGACGCAGCCAATTGAACATCGCGCCACGCCCGTGCCGAAACATCTCGAACTCCAGCCCGGACTCGGCCACGTGCATCGTCACGGGCCAGCGGGCGCGGTGAGCAGCGCGGCGCGCGAGCTTCAGCAGTTCGGGATTGGTGGTGTAAAGTGCGTGCGGCGAAAGGGCGGCGTGGCGGCGGCCCTTGGGCAATTCGTGGATTTTCCGAACCGCCTGCCGGACGAGCGTGACCGGACGCTGACGCCGCCGGACGGAGATGAGTTCGAGGAAGGAGAGGACCCGCAACGGCGTGGCACCCCACACGTCCGGCAGCAATTCAGGCACAGCCTCGATGTCGGCGACGGTGGTGCAGCCGTAGCGGATGAGCTGTTTCGCGCCGTTGAGCCAGGACTGGGCATAGTCGCTGTAGTCCCATGAGGCCTTCAGCGCGACGATGGCCTCGATCCAGTCGAGGAAGGACTTGGGCGGCGGAATCGCACCGGCCATGTCGGTGTAGTCGAGATGACAATGCGCGTTGACGAGGCCGGGAACGAGCACGGCCTCGCCGAGGTCGCGGATGCGCGCCGGCGCTTTGCGGCGCAGGTCACGCCAACGCCCGACCGCGGCGATGCGGCCCCGGGAAATGAAAACCGCGCCGTCCTCAATCGCCGGCTGCGAGAGCGGCAGGATGACGCGGGCGCGGAGCGCGAAGGGCTTGCTTCCAGCCATCAGGTGGCGCGGCGGCGCTCCTTGGAGCGGGCGGCCTCGGTGTGCTTCTTGGCCTTGTGCTTGTTGTGCCGCTTGCGGATCTGCTGCTCGACCTTCTTGGCAACCGAGTCAATGGCCGCGTAGAGGTCGGCCTGATGATCCTCGGCGAAGAGGTCGGGGCCGCGCACGCCGATGCGCATGGAGCAGCCGAAAGCCTTGGCGGGGTCACGGGTGTCGTCGTGCTCGATGGTGACGCGGGCATCAATGGTCCAGCGGTCGAAATGCTCGAGCTTGTCGAGGCGGACGAGGATGTGGTCCTCGATGGCCTTGGTCAAAGTCACGTTGTGCGTTGAGAGAATCAACTTCATGGCGGGAGCTTGGCGGCGGACGCGCCGGAATGCCAGCCGGGAATTGGCGAACGCTGGGCCTACTTCTGCCGGGCGGCGTAGATGCGTGCCTCAGCCTCGGTGATCTTGCCGTCGGCGTTGGTGTCGCAGCGGCGCACGGCGGCATTGAAGGCGGCGTTCTCGGAGTCCTTCTCCGTGCGCTGGGCGTGGATGATGACCGGGATGTTGAACGTGGTGGTCTTCTCGTTGAGCTGCCGCGACTCGGGCGACTTGGTGAAAGCTTCGTAGAAGATGCGCGCCGCCGCGTCATTCTCGAACTCGACCTTCAGGCGCTCGACATCGCGATAGACGGTCTCCTTGGTGGAGATGCAGGCGGTGAGCGACGCGGCGAGCGCAGCAATCAATACGGAGCGGAGGAAACTGGTTTTCATGTTCGGTTCAAGATCCCAGCCGGGCGCGGAAGGTTTCGCTGAACGCGGCCCGCACCGCAAGTGCTTCACAGTCCGCGCGCCAAGGTCCATACGAGGACTTCGCCCGCGCCGTTTTCCCGCAGCACGCGGGCGACGGCGCTGGTGGTCGCGCCAGTGGTCAGCACATCGTCGAGCACGAGCAGGCGCTCGCCGTGGAGGGACCTGGGCTTCACCGGCGCAAAGGCGTGGCGGACGTTGTCGGCACGGGCATGCTTGTCGAGCTGGGTCTGCGTGCGGGTCGGCTGGAGGCGTTTGACGAGATTTGTCAGCACCGGCACACCGAGCGCGGCGGCCAGTGCGCGGGCGAGGCGTTCGGCTTGGTTGAACTCGCGCTCGCGTTGCTTCACCGGATGCAGTGGGACGGGGACGATGCCGGCGAGCTTCTCGTCCCGCAGCGCGGGCGCGGCCTGGCGCACAAGGAGGTCGGCGAGGAACGGCTCGAACCACAGCTCGCGGTTGTATTTGTAGCGATGGATGACGCCGCGCAGGAAGTCGTTGGCCACCACGGCCGCGCGCGCCCAGCGGAAGTGAAGGTCGAGATCGCGACAGTTGGAGCACTCGAACGCGGTGGTGATGTCGCCAGGATACGGCAGGCCGCAGCGTTCGCACCACGGCGGCACGATGAAGCGGACGTTCTGCCAGCAGGCCGGGCAGACGTAACCCTCGGCGGGCGTGGCCCGCTGCTCGCCGCAAAGCTGGCAAACCGGCGGATAAGGAAAGGCGAGGCTGGCGTCGAGCCAGTCACGCGCGTTGGCCAGGAGCGGGTTCATCGGGGACGGCGGGAGCCTGCCCGAGCCAGCGTGACCGCGCAACCCCGGCGAACAGCACCACCATGACCAACAGTGCGAGCCAGCCATCCAGCAACTTCTCCGTGCCCCAGAACGCGCCGCCGACTCCGGTGCCCGGCGAAGTCACGGTCTTGAAAACTTTCAGCCAGAACACCCAGCCGGCGTGCAGACCGATCGCGAACCACAGGCTCCCGGTGCGCTGATACGCCAGCGCAAGCACCGCGCCACCGACGGCGAGCGTAAGGCCGGCGGGGGCGAGGTTTTCTGGGGAGACCAGACCGGCCAACATGGCCGGCAGCAGCGCGAGGCCCGAGGCCCAGCCGACCGTCCCCGCATACTCCACTCGGGCCAGAAAGTGCAGCGCGGAGTAAATGACGCTGCTGACCGCGATCGCAGCCGGAACGGACAGCGATGTCCGCAGCGCGCCGAAGACGACCCCGCGAAAGAAAAGTTCCTCCAGCACCGCCACCGCCACGGCGGACAAGGTGGCGTTGACTGCCAGTTGCAGCAGCACCTGAGGGGCGTGGCTGAAGTTGAAGCTCCGCACGCCCACCAGCGCCATGAGCGCCGCCGCGACCAGCAGCGAGCCGAAGCCGATCGCCAGCCCCAGGCCGAGCATCCGGCCGCTGCCCACTCGCCAACCCACTCCCAAGGCCCGGACACTCGTGAGCTGGAGCGCCCGGGCCAGCGGCCACAGCCCGGCCACTGCCACGAGCAGCAGGCAGCGGTTCAGGTAGCGATGGAACGGCTGTGCGCCGAGGCCTTTCAAAGCCGCGACTTCTCCGGATGCCCACTGGCCAAGGTGGAAGACCCACGGCGCGAGCAGCGCGGCAGCAAGCAGCACGCTGGCAAACCAACTCAGGAGGATTCCAGCGGCGCGCACGCGCGGATTAAGCGGCCTTGCGAAGGGAGCGCCAAGCGGATATTCAAGTGTCGTCGAGGGCGGGAGAGCGGGTGGACAATGACTACCAGCTCATGCGCACGTAACCATTTCGGCCTGAGGCCCATCCTTGACGCGAAATCTAAGGCCACGCCAACCAAGCACCGCCGCGAATGTTACCACTGGGCATCTTCAACCGGAAAAAGAAACCGACAGTCCACGACCCTGACGCCCCACACTTGTTCGGTCCCTATACGCTCCATGATCTGATCAACCGGGGCGGCACGGCGGAAATCTGGACGGCCACCGACCACGACGGGCAGACCTACGCGCTGCGCCGGCTGCTCGGCAACGGCACGGCGGACAAGGAGGCGCGCAAGCAGTTCCTCCACGGCTGCAAGGTGCTCGAAAAGATCGCCGGCCATCAGTTCATCATCGGCTTCCACCGGCACGGGAAAATTGACGGGGTGGACTACACCCTGCTCGAACGCGTCATTGGCTGGAACCTTAAGCACCTCATCACCCGCAACGACCCGGTCCTGGGCGAGTTCGTCGGCAACATCATCATCGATTCCGCCATCGCCTTGGAGCACTTGCACGAGAAGGGGTTCATCCACCTCGACTTCAAACCGGAGAACATCCTCGTAACGCAGGACGGCGACATCCGGCTGGTGGACTTTGATCTCGCGCAGCCCTTGCCCAAAGCCCCCAAGCGGATGCCCAGCAACGCCGGCACGCCCGCCTACATGTCGCCCGAGCAGATCCGCCACGAGCCGTTGGACCAGCGCGCGGACATCTACTCCTTCGGGGTGATGGCCTACGAGGTCCTGACCTTCCGCAAGCCCTTCATCGGCGAGACGCCCGAGGCTGTGCTTCGCAAGCAGCTCGACGAGAAGCATCCCATCACCCCGCCCCGCGACCTCAACGACGACATTCCCATCGCCGTCGAGCGCATCATCCTCAAGTGCCTCGAACGCGACCCGGAAAAGCGCTTCCCCAACGCGCACGTGCTCGTCGCGCAACTCCAGCAGGCGCTGTATGTGAAGTGAGGTTCCGGCTTGCGTGCGGCGGCGCGGGCTTCAACCTCTCGCCCGCATGTCATCCAAAAACGCAGTCATCACCGGGGCCGGCAGTGGAGTCGGCCAAGCCACCGCCTGGAAACTCGCCGCGCTGGGCTGGCGCGTCGCCATCCTCGGCCGCCGCGAGGAGGCGTTGAAAGCCACAGTTAAGCTGGCGAAGAAACACGCGAAGCAACTGCTCGTCATCCCGTGCGACATCGGCGATGTGACGCAGGTCGCCGCGATGGCGAAGACCGTGCTGGCGAAGTTCAAAACCGTGGATGTGCTCGTGAACGCCGCCGGCACCAACATCCCGCGTCGCTCGCTCGCCGAGCTCTCGCTGGAGGATTACCACGCCGTCATCGACGCCAACCTCCACGGTTCCTACTACTGCGCGCAGGCGTTCCTGCCGCAGATGCGCGCGCGCAAGACCGGCACCATCGTCAACATCGTCTCCGAGGCGGGCCTCAAGGCCAGCCCCAAGAGCGGCCCGAGCTACGTGCTCTCGAAGTTCGGCCAAGCCGGACTCACGCAATGCATCAACGCGGAGGAACGCGTCAACGGCATCCGCGCGTGCTCGATCTTCCCCGGCGACATCGACACCGAACTGCTCGGCAAGCGCCCCGTCGTCCCCGACGCGGCCGCGCGTGCGAAGATGATGAAGCCCGAGGACATCGCCGACTGCGCGCTGCTGGCAATCAACCTGCCGTTCCGCTGCGTCGTGGAGGAAATGCTGGTGCGGCCGGGCTGAGGCGTGACCTTTTCAACGCAAGGGCGCAATGACGCGAAGACGCTGAGACAACGAGTTCAAGCCTGTCCTACTTTGCGTCTCTGCGCCCTTGCGCCTTTGCGTTAAGTCCTTCCCTCCGTCGCAATTGACGCCGCTCCCCCTTTCAGGCTTTCCTCTCCCGCACGTTTAACCGCCGCCACGCATGACACCCAAGTTTCTCCCGCTCTGCCTCCTCCTCGCGCTGCTCGCCCTGCCCGCGCGCGCGCAGAAGGTGCCCGTCATCGAGAAGACGCTCTCCAACGGCATGCGCCTGCTCCTGCTGCCGCGCCACGATGAGCCGACCGTCGCGGGCGGCTGGGTCGCGCACGTGGGCAGCGCCAACGAGCGGCCCGGCATCACCGGCATCGCGCACCTCTTCGAGCACATGATGTTCAAGGGCACGCCCACGCTCGGCACGAAGGACTACAAGAAGGACGTGGAAATCATCAACGAGCAGGAGCGCGTGCGTGACTTGATGCGGCAGGAGGAATCCGTGATGCGCACGCTCTGGCGGCGGGGTGAAATCGCCGACCTGCAAAACCCCGACACTTGGACGCCGCGCTACAAGGAGTTGCAGGCGCAGTTCAAGAAGCTCGTGGACGCGCAGCGCGAGATTCTCGTGAAGAACGAGTTCGACCGCATTTACACAGCCAACGGCGCCTCGCAGATGAACGCCTACACCAGCCAGGACGTGACGGTCTATTTCACCACCGTCCCGGCGAACAAGCTCGAGCTGTGGATGTGGATGGAGAGCGGGCGGCTGCTGGCGCCGGTCTTCCGCGAGTTCTACGCCGAGCGCGACGTGGTCTTCGAGGAGCGCCGGATGCGCACCGAGTCCACGCCCACGGGCCGCATCGAGGAGGCGTTCTGGGCGATGTTCTGGGAGTCGCATCCGTATTCGTGGCCGGTTGTCGGCTGGCCGTCCGACATCCCGGCGATTTCCAAGAAGCAGGCCGATGAGTTCTACGCGCTCTACTACGCGCCGCAGAACCTCACCACCGTCCTTGTCGGCGACTTCGACCCCGCGCAAGCCACCGCGCTCGCCGAGAAGTATCTCGGCCGCATCCCGCGCGGGAAGGAAGCCGCGCCCGACGTGGTCACGCTCGAAATCAAGCAACCCGCCGAGAAGCGCCTCAACGGCGAGGCCGACACCAACCCGCAGGTGGACATCATGTGGCACGTGCCCGCCTTCGGCCACAAGGACACTTACCCGCTGGCCGTCCTCGCGCAGATTCTCTCCACCCGCACGGGCCGGCTCTACAAGGGCCTCGTGCTCGGCTCGAAGGTCGCCACCGAGGCCTACGCGCAACAGCACTCGATGCGTTGGGCGAGCCTCTTCAACGTCGGCGGCGAAGTGACCGACGGGAAAACGCCCGCCGACCTTGAAGCCGGCCTGCTCGCCGAGATCGAGAAGTTCAAGACTACCGAGGTGCCGCCGGAGGAATTGCAGAAGGTGAAGAACAACTTCGCGGCAGGCGAATACCGCAAGCTCGCCAACAACCACGCGATCATGCA
>JBJTAU010000210.1:0-3009 GCA_046090965.1 Limisphaerales bacterium
ACATTGATTTGAGTTGCGAGCCGCTCGGCGACGACAAGGAAGGCAATTCTGTTTACCTCGCCGACATCTGGCCCTCGCTCCAGGAAGTCCGCGACGCGATGCAGTCCGCGCTCAAGCCCGAAGTCTTCCGCAAGCTCTACAAGGATTTCGCTGCGCAAAATCCGAAGTGGAACGAAATCCCGTCCAGCACCGGCAACGTGTATAAGTGGGATCGCCAGTCCACTTACATTCAAGAGCCGCCCTTCTTCGAGAACTTCTCGCTCACGCCCGGCAGCATCAAGCCCATCACCGGCGCGCGCGCGCTCGGCATTTTCGGAGACAGTGTCACCACCGACCACATCTCGCCCGCCGGCGCGATCAAGAAGTCTTCGCCAGCCGGAAAATTCCTCACCGACAACGGCGTCGAGTTCGCCGACTTCAACAGCTACGGCTCACGTCGCGGCAACGACCGCATCATGACGCGCGGCACGTTCGCCAACGTTCGCATCAAGAACCTGATGCTCGGCGGCGAAGAAGGCGGCAACACCATCGGCGCTGACGGTCAGAAGACTTCGATCTACGATGCGTCCGTCGCGTATCAGGCCAAGGGCACGCCGCTCATCGTGATTGCCGGACAGGAATACGGCACCGGTTCATCACGCGACTGGGCTGCGAAAGGCACGAACCTGCTCGGCGTGAAAGTCGTCGTGGCGCAGAGCTTCGAGCGCATCCACCGCAGCAACCTCGTCGGCATGGGCGTGCTTCCGCTACAGTTCAAGGACGGCACCACCGCGCAGACCCTGAAGCTCGACGGCACGGAGACCTACGACATTGTCGGCCTCGACGCGAACCTCAAGCCGCAGCAAGACCTGACGCTCTAGATCACGCGCAAGACCGGCGCGGTCGAGAACGTCCCCGTCCGCTGCCGCATCGATACGCCCATCGAGATCGACTACTACCAGCACGGTGGAATTCTGCCCTACGTGCTGCGGCAATTGGTCGCAAAAGCGTAGACGGTGCCGCTTGGCCCCACTAAGTCCAACTCCAGCGTGTGCCCTCACAAGGCGGCGCTGCGGCTACTTCTCTTCTTTCTTCGCCGCCGCACCGCCAAGGGTCACATCAATGCCGTATTTCTGCGTGAGGTCTTGGTGCGCCTGGCCAGCCCACGAGGTGTTGAGGTGGACTTTGCAGACGGTCTTGAGCGTGCGGATGGCGGCCTCCTTGTCGCCCTTTGCCGCGTAATAGCCGGCGATGCGATACTGCGCTTCGGCAGCGGAGCTTTTGAAACAGTTCAGCACGCCGACCAAGGTCTGAATCGCTGCGTCGTGCTGCTTCAGCGCGCTTTGGCACTCGGCGATGCGGAAGAGCGACAGCGGCTCGCGGTTCGCCTGGTTGTAGCACGCGATGGCTTCGGGATACTTGCCGGTTTGGCGGAAGACTTCGGCGAGCCGCCATTGAATGGCGTCCGCCTGCTGCGGATGTTTGTTCAGCATAGCCTGGTAAGCCTCAATGCAGCTCTTCCAGTTGCCTTCCTCGCCGTAGGTCTCAGCGATCTCGGTGTCCGCGACGTATTGGTTCTTCAGCTCGCGATAGACAAGGCGAGCCTCGCCGCGCTTGCCGCTGGCGCGCAGATAGGCGGCGTATTCACCACGGAAGGTGTCGTTGTCAGGATTCTTCTTGGACAAGGCGGCGAAACGCGCGGTCGCGACCGGCGTGTCCCCGGCATAGGCATGGATGCGCGCGCACCAATGTTCCAGCGTTGTCTTGAGTGCGGCGTCATCGGCCGGCTGCTTCTCGATGAACGTGACAGTATTGGTTGCGATGGTGGTGCGGGCCTTTGCGCCTTTCTCGCCGTAGTAGGTCGGGATGTGGTGGTTGTGCAGCGCGTCGGCGGTCCACGAAGCGAAGGTGATCAAACCCTCGGACTTGCGCGCTCCTTGCACGAGCGCAAGGCCATCGGCGAGCTTGCCCGCCATGAGCAAGTGCATCAGGTATCGATGCTGCGCACCGTTGCGGAGATTCGATGGATCCGTGTAGCTCCCGGTCGCGAGGAACTCCATGTGCGGCGCCCACTTCTCGGGCTTACCAAGCCGCCAATAGATTTTGCAAACCTCGCTGCGGGCATAGGCGCCGAAGTCATTCGTCGACCATTTGGTGATGACCTTCTCGAAGGACTTCACCGCCTCCTCGGCGTCCCCGGTCTGCGTCTGGCAAACGCCGATGGAATACTGCGCGTGGCCCGCGTCAATCGCCTCGGGGAAGTAGTCAATGACGTTGCGGAACTCGTTGATGGCGGTGTTGACCTGCCCGAGCTGCCGCGTGCACTCGGCGAACATGAGCTGCGCGTAACTGGCGACCTCCGACTTCGTGTGGAGCTGGAGGAACAGCTCGTATTCCGAGCGCGCAGACTTCCAGTTCTTCTGCTCCACGTAGCGCTCGGCGCGCGTGAGCTGATGACGTTCCTCCTCGGTCAGCCGGGTCCAGCGGTCGGGTGCGAGTCTGGCGTCAACGGACGCCGCGAGCAGGACGGAGAGTAGAATCAACAAACGCAATTTCATGATGCTGGGAAGAAAGTTTCAGCCACAGATGGAACACAGATTAAACACAGTTGGAGAGACAATCAGGAATGCAGGAAAGCATGAAGGCTGCATCTTTCCTGCCTTCCTGCGTTCCTGATAAGTCAGCTTCTTCATCTGTGTTCCATCTGTGCCCATCTGTGGCAGAAAATCACTTGTCCACTTCCGTCGCGAGGACGATGGCTGCGTCGCACTGGTTCACGATGTCCATGAGCTTCACTGCCGCGCCGTATTCCACGCCGCGGTCAATGTTGATGACCACCGCGCGGTCCTTGGTGCCGACGAGTTTCGCCGTGATGCCGGCTTTGAGCTGATCCCAGTTGGTCTTTTCGCCGTTGAGGAACACGTCTTTCTGCATGTTGAGTTGCACGGAGACGGTCTTGCTCTCGGCACTCTTGGCGGTCGAGGCCTTGGGCAGCTTGAGATCGATGCCCGTCACGCTCACGAACGTGGT
>JBJTAU010000211.1:0-10731 GCA_046090965.1 Limisphaerales bacterium
CTCCACGAAACTCCGCGAGGCGTTCAATCTCGACGCCGAGCCCGCCCAACTCCGCGACGCCTACGGGCGCACCCCGTATGGCCAGGGCTGCCTGCTCGCGCGCCGGCTGGTCGAGACCGGCGTGAAGTTCGTGCAGGTCTATTTCTCCGAAAGCATCGGCGGGCAGAGCACAACGGACGGCGGCTGGGACACGCACGGCTTCAACAACACGCGGATGTTCCCCATCATTGAGAAACGCCACCTGCCCATCACCGACCAGACGCTGCCGACCTTCCTCAACGACATGGACTCACGCGGCCTGCTCAAGGACACGCTCGTCGTGTGGGTGGGCGAGTTCGGCCGCACACCGCGCATCAACGCGAACATCAGCCGCGACCACTGGCCGCAGTGCTACACGGCGTTGCTGGCCGGTGCGGGCGTGAAGAAGGGCTTTGTTTACGGGGCCTCCGACAAGCACGGCGAGTATCCCGCCGACAAGCCCGTGAAGCCCGATGACCTCGCCGCGACGATCTACCACCTGCTGGGGATTGACCCGCACACCGAGGTCCGCGACACGCTCAACCGCCCCGTGCCCATCAGCTACGGCAAGGCGATCACGGACGTGATGGGGTGAGCGGTTACTGCAGGCTCACGGTTACGGTCTTTTTGTCGTAAGTTAGAGCGCGCCCACCGGGCGGCTGCGGGGGCTTGGGATACCCCGAGGAAGACATCAGCTCTTGAAATGTCTCCGGGGTATTCCCCAAATCCTGAACTCGCTTTCGAAGCACGCGGTTGTAGAGATGCAGCTGCGCCTGATAGTCGCCTGGTTGAGCCGGAGCATAGGCGTTCATGGATTGGGCCGGCATGAACCGGCGCTCCACGGCCACGGTGAGTTCGGCGTCGGGCGGCGGCAGCGGCGTGGCAGCAGCCTTCGGATCAGCCAGTTTGGACGTCACCGGCACTGCGCCTTCCGTGGTTTGCCCCGACTGCCCCCCATCCACTCCGGCAGTCGCCTCCCCTCGCGTTTTCTTCCGGCATGCAGAGGAACCAAGAAGAAGAACTGTCGCCAAGGCGAAACTGAGTGCTCGATCCATGTTAGCGGCGGTTTAGGGAGCCAGCGCCTGAATGATGTTCGGGTTGCCGATATCCGTGTAGAGAGTTGCCTCCACATGCCAGTCGCCATAAATCACGGACGCTTTCTTGCCGTGCCGAAGCGAAAGCACGTTCGCTGTGTTAGCAAATTTTCCATCCTCGATCCACACCCCCGCAGGATTACTAATCGTCCAAACAGCTGGATCATACTCCTTGAGGCCATCCTTGTCGTTCCCGCGTTCCTCAATCCACGCCCACTTGGAAGCCGGCCTGGCGATGTTGGCGGTCCTGAACTTGCTGACGGTCGTTCGGGCAACATTGATGTCCGTGTTCATGCCTTGGTTAGGATTGCTGCCGCCAATCCCGTTGAAGGAATAGGAGAAAGGGTAATTGGGGCGTCCCGCTGCATAAGACCCGGCGTAGGGCCCGGTGTTAGGACCTCCGCGCTGATTCCAAACCTTGTCCGCCGCGCAACGCAACATGGTGTTGCCGTTGGTCCGAAGGGAGTCATCGAGGGGCTGCAGGTATGGTGCGATGGTGCTGCCTTTCAAGGGCCGGGGAGTGGAAGCGATATTGTTGTTCTGACCCGGCACAGCCCCGAACTGGTAGTGGATGGCGTCTTCGAATTGGTTGCCGTTTGCGTTTTGAGAGGGAGCGGTGAAAAACGTATCGTCAAAATCTTGCGTGTAAAGCGCCGTCGCCAAGCCGAGTTGCTTCGTGTTGCTCATGCATTGCGCCTGCGCCGCCTTCGCCTTCGCCTTCGCCAGCGCCGGCAGAAGCATCCCTGCCAGGATCGCGATGATGGCGATGACCACGAGCAGTTCAATGAGCGTGAAGGCCGCTGCGATTACGCGGTCGGAGGGGCGAGTTGAGTTGCGGTTCATAGGCCGTTGGTCTGTTCGGCCGTCAGCCGGGCAGGCTGGTTAGGGCTGCCCACTTCCTACCGCAGTTCAATAGCGGTGTAAAGCGGAGTTTTCCCGCCGCGCGGAACGCGGCCGACAGCCGAACTGTTCCCGGCGTCTTTCCTGCCAGATGGCGTCCCCCCCGTTTCGGCCGGCCCGTGGCCGGACGGGACAGGCGGGTCGCCTGTGCCCCCTTCCGACGGCGGAGTTCGGGTTGAATGGGGCCACTGGGAGGCTCCCTCATCCCGGCCCTACCCATGAACCCTGTGGCGCAGCCGTCCCGGCTGCGGGTTCCAGCGGCGTCCCGCCGCGCGCACTGCGTCCACCGGGCGGGACGCCCGGGAAACTCGCAGGCGAGGACGCCTCTGCGCCACCCACAACTGCGGTTCAAGGGCTGAAATCGCGAACCTTGACGGCTCATGGATTCTCCCCCTAAGGGAGGCGAGGGCGGGGGCAAGCGAGTGCGTTTCAAGAACGATAAAGTGGCATTTTCCGGGGTTGCGGCCTCGCAAAATGATTTTGTGGGGCCAAAGAATCATTTTATAGGCTCCTAAAATCAGTTTGCAGGCCGGAAGAATGGCTGCTTGGGCTGGGAGAATGATTTTCCAGGCCCACAGACTGATTGCGTGGGCTGGCAAACTGACTTTCGGGGCTGGAAGAATGGTTTTGCAGGCCCACGGAGTCGAACTCTGGGCCGATAAATCCATTTTGTGGGGCTGAAGAATGACTGCCGGGGCCGGGAAAGTGATTTTGCGGGATCGCAAACTGGCTTTCGCGACCGGGAGAATGACCGGTGCGGCTCGGGGAGTGGCTCCGCAGGCTGCGCGAGTGATCGCCCCGGGCGCGCGGCAACCCGTTCCGGCTTCGGAGTCCGGGTTGAAGCCGTTCAGCGCCTCACCCATCGGTAGGCCGCCTGCGCGTTGCGCGCGAAGAACTTCTCCAAGGCGGTGCGGCCCTTCCCGCTGAAGTAGTCGTGCGCGATGCCCTGCACCGTGGCGAGGGAGGCGAAGCGCGCGCTCACCGGCCAGTTGCTGCCGTAGATGAGCCGGTCGGGGCCGAAGGCGTTCCACGCGATGTCCAGCCACGGGCAGTAAAACTCCACGTCGCGCGGGGCCGAGCCGTCGCTCTTGCCCGTGCCCTCGACGAGTGCGGAGACCTTCAGGAAGACCTGCGGAAACTTCGCGGCGGCCTCGAGATCGCGCCGCCACGGCTCGGAGACGTTCTGCCCGTCAATGCGGACGTTGGCGAGGTGATTGATGACGACGCGCAGCGCGGGCAGCGCCTGCGCGAGCCGCACGACCTCCGGCAGCAGCGTCGGCCCACCGTTCACGTCGAGCTCGAGGTCCGCGTCAGCGAGGCGCTTCAGGTCCGCGACGAACACGGCGTTGCCCAAGCCGGTGCGCAGCGCGCCTTCGTTGACGCGGATGCCGCGATAGAGCGGGTTCGCCGCGAAGCGCTTCAAGTGGCCCGCGAAGGCGTCTTCACCCGGCTTCAGGTTGCCGACGAAGCCGACGATGAACCTGTCCTTTGCCGCGAGGTCGAGAATCCACTGGTTGTCCTCGACGAGCGGGCTGGCCTCGACGACGACCGTGGCCGTAACCGGCTGCGGCACGGGCTGCGCGCGGTAGTCCGCCGGCAGCGTGGGGCGGTAGAGGAGCGGATCGCCCTTGCCCGGCCACGGCACGCCGCTGGCGCGCGTGGGGTCGTAGAAGTGCGTGTGCGTGTCACTGATGGTGAGCGGCGCGGCGGCCCGGGGCGTGGAGCACGCGGCGGCGGACGCGAGGGCGGAGGTGGCAAGGAACTGGCGGCGGGTCGTGGACATCGGGAAAACGTTCAACGGCCAACGCCCAACTTTCAACGTTCAAATCCAAGCGGCCAAGTGGCTCGCGCTGACCGCTGACTGCCGACCAGTGTTCGCTCTGCCTCACTCCGGCGAACCACCGTTGCCGATCCACTGGTCGCGCCGGTGCTTCGCCGTCTCGAAAAACTCGTCCATTGCCTTCGCGTCACCCGCTTCGAGCGCGCGCTGGAATTCCTGCAGGTCCTCGACGAACACACCGAGCGCGCGGGCGAGGTGCTTGCGGTTGGCGAGCGCGATGTCGCGCCACATCTCCGGTGAGCCGCTGGCGATGCGCGTGGTGTCGCGGAAGCCGGTGGCGCAGAGCGCAGGCTGCTCCTTGGGGTGCGCTGGACTGAGAACATAATTTGCCAACTCGGCGGCGACGACGTGCGGCAGGTGGCTCGAGCGGGCGACTAAACTATCGTGTTGGTCCGGTGAGAGCCGCAGCGGGCGACCACCGACCGAAGCCCAGAGTTCCTCCATTGCCTTCACGGCTTTCACGGGTGTCTTCGCGCCGGGTGTTACGACGCACACGGCCTTCTCAAACAAGTCTGCGCGCGCCGCCGCCGGGCCGGTCTTCTCCGCGCCGGCCATAGGATGACTGCCGACGAATTGCGCGCCGGCCTTCGCGAACAGCGGTTCCAATTCGGCCACGACTACACCCTTCACGCTGCCCACGTCGGTGACGAGTGCGCCGGCCTTGAGCACAGGTGCGCACTTCTCCGACAGTGCCCGCATTTGGGCGATGGGCGTGCAGAGCACGACAAGGTCGGCGTCCTTGACTGCGGAAGCCAGGTCGGTCGTGGCGCGATCCACCACGCCGAGGCGCTCGCATTCGGCCACGCTCGCGTCGCGGCGCACGTAGCCCTCGACGCGAGCGGCGAGCCGGCGCTGCTTCAGAGCCAGACCCAGCGACCCGCCCAGCAAGCCGACGCCGACGAGGGTGACTTTCGGGAAATGCACGGGCGGATGATGCGGAGCGAGCGGGGAAGTTCAAAGGGTTTTTGACGAGCGATGAGTGCGGCCGAAATCGCCGGTGAGGGAACTCATGCGCTGCGAGTGATGGCCGCTTCTCCGGAGCGGGAATGCCTGTGGCGGGGCCCGGACTGAGGCCGTGTTCAACCGTCGCGGAGATGGGAGAGGAGCAAGGCGAGCTTGTAGCCCAGCGCGAGTGCGGCCACGAGGAGCATGCCGCCGGCGGAACGAGACATGTTCAGCAGGGTTTTGTCGGATAGGTGACGGTGGCCGATCGAGACGATGTAGCTCAGGAGGATGAACCAGACCGAGCCGCCGGTCGCCACGCCGGCGATGCATAGTGACTTGCTGGTCCAGTTGGGGTCCACCCACTCGTGTGAGAGAAAAGTTGCGGAGAGGGCCACCCAGAGCAGCAGGACGCCAGGGTTGCCCAGCGTGCGGACGAAGCCGGTGGCAAACGCGGTGTGCGGATGCAGGCGGTCCTCCATCTGCTCGGCTTCGCGCGAGGTGGTTTTCAATTCCTTGGCGAAGAGGTATTTGATCCCGAGGTAGCTCATCAGCGCGAAGCTGGCGAGTTGGAGGACCGCCCGGGCCACGTTGGAGCTGAACAGCCCGGCAAAGCCCGCGAACCCGATGGCGCAATAGCCCGCCTCCATGAGCACCGAGCCCGCGCCGATGAGTGCCCCCCAGCGGAACCCCCGCTGCGCGCCCTCGTGGATGATGGTCACGTTGATGGGGCCGACCGGGATGGACACCAGGAAGCCACTGACCAAGCCCGTGACAAAGGCCTCCAGATGCGGGAAATCGGCGAGCGTCGTCATCACGCGTCCGACGCCGGCTTGTTGTTGCCTTCCTCTTCCTCGTCGTCCTCCTCGATGTCGCGTCGCATCTGCCGTGAAATCTTGGGACGGATGAAGCCGTAAATCAGGTAGAGGGTGAAGATCAGCGGCGCAACGATGGGCAGGATCTTCTCCCACAGCGCGATGAACGTGGCCACCACCAGCAGGATGATGAGCATCTTGTGGAACGGTTTGCTGGCCCGCCAGTTGAACTTCTTGAACGAGGGATACTTCACCTCGCTGACCATCAGGTAGGAGAGGAACAGCAGCAGCACGGGCAACACGTAGCGCCAACTGCCTACGGCGAATTCCTTCCCTTCCACGTGGATGAGCAGCAGCGTCAGGGACGCCACCATGCCGGCCGCCGCCGGGATGGGCACGCCGGTGAACTCGCCGGTCGCGTTCTGCTGGGATTGCGACATCGCCGCCAGACAGTTGAAGCGCGCCAACCGGAACGCGCCGCAGATGAGGTAGACCGCCGCGATGAGCCAGCCCAGTTCCGGGATGCCCTGGAAGACATCCCGCAGCACGATGCGATGCACAAGGAACGCGGGTGCGACGCCGAAGGACACCACGTCCGCCAGCGAATCGAACTCCCGGCCGAAGGGGCTTTCCTTGCCCACCATGCGCGCCACGCGGCCATCGAGCAGGTCGAAGATGCACGCCAGCAGGATGTAGAGCAGCGCCGCGCGGATGTTCGGATAGGTCGGATCCACCACGGGGTCGAGCTTGGCCTCGACAATCTTCGTGATGGCCAGGAACCCGCAGAAGAGGTTCCCCGCCGTCATCAGGTTCGGGAGAAAATAAATCCGCAGCCGGCCATCGTCCGAACCGTTCGCGTCAGGAGTTTTTGAGGAAACCTCCATGAAACACTTGCGCTCAGATAACTGGGTGCTGCACGGGCGAATGTTAGACGGGGGCGTTCGCTTGGGAAGCCAAACCTTGCCGGCTACTTTTCCGCCGCTATGACCGTTGGCTGCACGCGCTGGCCGTCCTTGAGACGGTCGCCGGGGTAAAGGATGACTTCATCGCCGTCGCGCAGGCCGGAGAGAATTTGCGTCTCGCTGCCGCTGCTGCGGCCGGTCTTCACCATCCGAAGCTGCACCGTGTTGGTGACGAGCAGGAACGCCGCCCAATCCGGCCCGCGCCGGAAGAGCGCACCGGACGGCACCTTCAGCGCGCGCGGTTCCTCCCAGAGAATGATGCGGCCCTCGACGCGGAAATTGTCGCCGAGACTTAGGCGTTCCTCAGGCGGCGTGAGCAAGTCCACCACCACGTTGACGCGCTGCTCCTCGACGCCGAGGGCGGAAACCTTCGTGAACGCCGCTGGCTCGACGAGCCGCACCTGCGCCTTCAACGGCTGCGGTCCGCCCCAATGCTCCAGCTCAACCTTCGTGCCGGGCGTGAGCGCCGCGCCGTCGCGCGAGAGCGCTTCGATCACGGCTTCGAGGTCGGCGGGATTGCCCAGTTCGAGCAGCGGCGCGCCGGCGTTGACCACCCGCGCGCTCTCCTCGAAGACGCGCAGCACACGGCCGGTGACCGGGGCTTTCACCTCGACGGGCGTTTGCGTCGAGTTCGCCGCGCCGGGCGCGACGCTGAACTCACGCAATTCGGCCTCGGCCTGCTTCAAGGTGCTTTCCGCCACCGCCAATTCGCGCGTCGCGGCGACTTCCCGGGCTTGGAAAACTTCCCACTCCTGTGGCGAGACGACGCGGTCCTTGCCGAGCTGTTCAATGCGCTTCAACTCGCTGGCGGCGAACTTCTGGGCATCCTTCGCCTTCGAGACACTCGCGGCGGCCACATCGCGGCGCGCCTCAGCCAACGTGCGCGCCCGCACGTCGAGCAGCGCGGGCGGCAGCGGTTCGATGACGGCGAGGGGAGCGTCGTTGGTGACTGCCATGCCCGCCTTCCAAGGCACGCGGCGCAGGTAACCCGTCACCGGCGCGGCGACGAGGTAGCGCTGCTTGATGCGGGTCTTGCCCTCCTCGTTGACCGTGACGCGCAGCGGCCCGGTGGCGACGCGCGTGGACTCGACGATGGGCGGCTTGGGCCACAACCCGGCAGCAATCAGCCCCGCGAGCATGAGCGCGCCGACCCACGGCACCAGGCGGCGGAAGAAGCGGCCGACCCCGCCATTGCGGCGAGCCGACCCTGAAGAGCCAGAGGATGGAGCGACGGATGAACTCATTTCAAAACGGTGCCAACATCGGCTTGAGGCCACTGCTGGCTTGGGTAGCACCCGCCTCTGGCGGGTCGTGCCGGGCGTCTCGTCCGGCACTCGGTGGCGAAGTATTATAGCATCCAACCAAATCCACACGCCCCCGCTGGCGCGCCAGCGCAGCAGCCCTTTTCATTCCGCCACGATTTCGACCACTCCACCCCTGCGGCGCGCGGGACGCGCGCCGCACCCCGCCGGAGGCGGGTGCTACCCGAAGTGCATGCGCACCCCGGCCTTCGACTGTCGGCTCTCGGCTCTCGACCTTCATTTTCATTCCGGTGCACGCAGCGCCCCGACCAAATTCAACTGGTTCAGCCGGCGCAGCACGAACAGGCCCGACAGCGTCGAGGCGATGGTCACGACCAGCACGGCGAAGGCAGAATTGCGCGTGGTGAACACCAGCGGCAAGCGCACGGTTTCCGTGTTCACCTGCGTCACGATGGCCGTGGCGAAGCCCGTGCCCAGCAACAGCCCCAGCGGCACCGCGCACAATGCCAGGATCACCAGCTCCATCACCAGCACCGCGCCGACTTCGCGCTGCGAGAAGCCGATGACCCGCAGCGTGGCCAGCTCGCGCGAGCGCTCGGCCAGCGAGATGCGTGCGTTGTTGTAAACCACGCCAAACGCCACGACCGTCGCGAACACAAGGTAGATGGTCTGGATCAAGTTGATGCTCGCCGCCGTGGTCTGCTCAAAGTTCTTGCGCAACGACTCCTTGATCGCGACCCAGCCAACGCGCGGCACGGCCTTGAGCGCGCGGAGGAACTCGGTTCGCTGCGCCGCGTCCACCGTGAAGCTCGCGCCAGTCACGTAGTCGCCCTCGCCAAGCAATCGGTTCAGCGCGGTCATCGAGAGATAGGCGTTCAAGCCGGCCAAGTCTTCGGCCAGTCCCACGAGCGGCAACTCCGCCGTGAGCCGGCGGCCTTCGAGGACTTCGATGCGCAGCACGTCGCCAACGTGAGCGTCGAGCACTTCCGCCAGCTTTGCCGAGAGAATCACGCCGTGCTCCGGCGCAGCGAGTTGACGCGGGCCCTTGCCCACGATGCGTGTGTGCGTGCCGCTGGCGGGTAAACCCTGCAAACCAATCTGTCGCGTGCGGTGCCCGAAGCGGATGCGCGCCGCCGTGTTGCGGAACGGCTCGACCGCCAGCACCCCCGGCAGGTGCGTGAATGCGTCGCGTGCGCGGTGGTCCTGCGGCTCGATGAGGCCCACCGCGATGTCCTGCCGCTGCATCACGTCCCACTGGAAGCCCAGCACCTCAGCCACGCTGTCGCGAAAGCAATTCGGCACAATCATGATGCCGGTGGCCAGCGCGAGGCCCGCCACAGTGAAGAGCGCCTGCGCAGGCCGCCGCTCGATGTTCCGCACCGCTATGCGGAACGCGTGCGAGAGCAGGTGCGCGATGCCGGTGCGCTCAAGAAACGCCGGGCGATAATTCGCCGGCGGCTCGGGGCGCATCGCATCAGCGGGCGGCAGTTCCGCCGCGCGCCGCACTGCGCTGAACACGCCCACAATCGCAGCGAACGCACTCGCGCCCAGCGCGATGAAGAACGCGCTCCGGTCGAGCTGAAAGGCGAGTTCGGGGAACTTGAACCACATATGATACATCTTCACGAGCTGGCGGCCCAGGAGCGTGCCGCCAAGGGCACCAATGGCCGTGCCTGCTACGACCATCACAAGCGCGAACTTGAGGTAGTGCGCCACGATCTGCCGGTTCGCGAAGCCGAACGCCTTGAGGATGGCGATCTGTTCGCGCTGCAAGTTCAGCAGACGCGAGAGCACCGCGTTGACCATGAACGCGGCGACGCTGAGGAACACGATGGGGAACGCGACCGACAGCGTGCGGAGGATGTTGATCTCGTCCGAGACGCGGATGTGCGACGGGTGATCCGCGCGGCCGTAGGCTCCGCGTCCGCCGTAAGGTTCCAGCAGGCGGTCCAGTGCGGCGATGACCGCGCGGTCCGTGGTGCCCGGCTCCAGCGTGAGCGAGAGATAGTTGAACGCGCCGTAGAGATCGAACGCGTAGGCAAGCTCCTCGTAGGGCAACCAGAAGACACCGTAAGTGCGGTTGTCCGGCAGCGCGGCGCCCGGGCGGGACTCGAAGATGAACTCGGGCGAAAGCACGATGCCCGCGATGCGAAAAGTCTGTCGCCGGCCGTTGAGGAGCATCGCAATCGAGTCACCGGGCTGGAGCTGGTTCGCGCCGGCGAAGGCTTCGCTCACCAGCACTTCACGTCGACTGCCGGGCTGGAGCCACTGGCCGCGCCGGAGGAAGAGCCGGTTCAGCTCGGGCTCGCCGTGGTCGGGCAGCGAACGGACGTTGCCCGAGGCAGGCTCGTCGATGCCGGTGATGTCGAGCGTGACCTGCACGGAGAGGCCGGATTGCGCGACGGCCACTCCGGGAATGGCGCGCACGCGGTCGAGGAGCGCGAGTGGCGCGCGCTTGAAATGGGTGAAGAGCTCGGCGAAGCGGTGCGCGCGGTAGTATTCGGCGCGGGTGGTCTCCAGCGAATGGATCAGGCTGCGCGCCATGATAAGCATGGCCAACCCGCAAGCCATGACCAGCGCGACCGCCAGCGCCTGGCCCCGCATGCGGGACAGGTCGCGCCAGAGCTTGCGGTCGAGGTGCGGAAGCATGAGTCAGCCGTGAAAGACCGCAAAGTGGAGGAAACTTCCAACGTCCAACGTCCAACGCTCAACGTTCAGGGCATTCGTGATCGAGCGCGCGTTGGCGAACGAGCGGGACATTGGACGTTGGAAGTTGAACGTTGAGCGTTGAACGTTTGGCTTCTCGGCTTTGCGCTCGTTGCGTTCCTTCGCGGCTGAAAAATGTGCGTTCACCACTTCAAGCTCTCCGGTTTGGCGCGGTGTGCATTCTGGTGGATC
>JBJTAU010000212.1:0-5610 GCA_046090965.1 Limisphaerales bacterium
TTGACGACCTTCACCAGATGCAGCCCCGCCGGCACCCCGGACAAGACGTAGCCACCCAAATCCTTGCTGGTGACGCCCTTGAAGGTGCCGTCGAGAAACACCTGCACGCCCGGCTCGCAGGTGATTTGGATGTAGCCGGTGCCCTGGGCCAGGGCACTGTTGGCGAGGAAGAGCAGAAGCAGCCCCAAAACGGAGCCCGCCCGGAGGTCGTGTCCGAAGATTTTAATCCCACTTGTGGTAGCACACGCACCAGCACAGGCAAGCGTGTCTTCGCTGAGGCTGCCTTCCTGGTTTCCCGGCACCGCCTGCTGGGCTGCGCGCCCATCCAGCTCGGCAACTCCGGCGGCGCGCTGGTGGACGAGCGCGGCAACGTCATCGGCGTGGTGGTGGCCAAGCTCAACCAGAAGGCCGCCCTCGCCACCTCCGGCGCATTGGCCGAGAACGTGAACTACGCCGTGAAGAGCAGCTACCTCCTGAGCTTCCTCGAATCCGTCCCCGAAGTCGCCGCCAAGCTCAAGGAACCCGCCACCCAGCCCCGCAAGTTCGAGGACGTGGTGAAGTCCGTGGAGCAGGCCACTGTGCTGGTGCTGGTGTATTGAAGGCGGAACGCGGATTAACGCCACGGCGCAAGGGCGCAAAGACGCGGAGGAGAGAGAATGGATTCGCGCCTTGCGCCTCTGCGCCTTGGCGTCCTTGCGTTCAACTCCCATGTCCAATGCGCTTTACTTGCCCCGGCTCGGGCCGTAGAAGAACCCGCGCTCCGGGCGGCATCCGTCGGGACGCGCGCAATGGCTGAGCAATCCATTTTCATCGCCGGGCATCGTGGCCTGGCCGGCAGTGCGCTTTGGCGGCTCTACTCGAGGCGGCCGGGTTGGCGCGTCATCACCCGCACGCACGCGGAACTGGAGTTGAAGGACACTGCCGCCGTGCGCGCGTTCTTCGCGCAGGAGCGGCCCACGCACGTCATTCTGGCAGCGGCGCGCGTCGGTGGCATTCAGGCCAACGCCACGCAGCCGGTCGAATTCCTCCTCGACAACCTGCGCATCCAAAACAACGTCATTGAGACCGCCGCCGAGGCCGGCGTGGCCAAGCTGCTCTTCCTCGGCAGCTCGTGCGTGTATCCCAAGCACGCCCCACAGCCGATGCGCGAGGACGCCCTGCTCACCAGCCCGTTGGAGCCGACCAACGAGGGCTACGCGCTGGCCAAGATCGCCGGCCTGAAGCTCTGTGCCTACTACCGCCGCCAATACGGCCGCAACTTCATCAGTGCGATGCCGACGAATCTCTACGGGCCACACGACAACTTCGACTTGGAGAAGTCCCACGTGCTGCCCGCGCTGCTGCGCAAGTTTCACGAGGCGAAAGTCGCGAACGCGCCGACGGTGACGCTCTGGGGCACCGGCTCGCCGCGCCGCGAGTTTCTCCATGCCGATGACTTTGCCGAGGCCTGCGCCGTTCTCCTGGACCGCTATGAATCGGACCAGCTCATCAACGTGGGCGTGGGCGAGGACGTGACCATCCGCGAGCTGGCGGAGTTGATCCGCGGCGTCGTGGGCTACGCGGGTGAGATCGTCTGGAACACTGCCCTGCCCGACGGCACGCCGCGCAAGCTGCTCGACGTGGCGCGCATCCACGCCTTGGGCTGGCGGGCGCGTATCCCGCTCGCGGATGGCATCCGTAGCAGCTACGAGTGGTTCCGGGCGAATCGCGCAGGGAAGTGACCGTTGTCCGTGCCGGTGATTTGCAGTCGCCGGGAACGCCTCGGCACAACTTTTCATCGCCGGAATTCGGAAGTCTTGATTAAACTCCCGCCCGATGACTCTGACCGTCTCACCGAAACGCCGCGCGGCCATTGCTGCCCAAGTCGAACAGGCGGTCCTCACCACGCCGGTCTACGACATCCACACGCACCTCTACGATCCTGCGTTTGGCGAACTGCTGCTGTGGGGCATTGACGATCTGCTGGTCTATCACTACCTCGTCGCGGAGGCGTTCCGGCAGTTCGACCTGCCTTACGAGAAGTTCTGGGCCATGTCCAAGACCGAGCAGGCGGACGCGATTTGGAACGCGCTCTTCGTGGAGCACTCGCCCATCTCCGAATCCTGCCGGGGCGTGCTGACCACCTTAAACCGCCTCGGTCTCGACGTGCGGAAGCGTGATCTGCCCGCGCTGCGCAAGTGGTTCGCCAAGTGGAAGGTCGCCGACTACACGACACACGTCATGGAGCGCGCCGGGGTGAACCGCATCTGCATGACGAACTCGCCGTTTGATGACGTCGAGCGCGTGGTGTGGGAGCGCGGCTTCGAGCGGGATTCGCGGTTCACGGCGGCGTTGCGCATTGATCCGCTGTTGCTGTCGTGGAACGACACCGCCGCCCCGCGCCTGCGCGACTGGGGTTACGCCGTGACCCCCGAGTTGTGCGAAAAGACGGTCAGCGAAGTCCGCCGTTTCCTGGCGGACTGGACGCGCCGCATCGACGCGCAATACCTCATGGTGTCGCTCCCGCCGGACTTCACCTATCCCGGCGGCAACGCCTGTGCGCGGCTCATGGAGACGGCCGTGCTGCCGCACTGCCGCGAGTTCGGCCTGCCGTTTGCGATGATGCCCGGCGTGAAGCGCGGCGTGAACCCGCTGCTGAAGCTCGCCGGCGACGGCGTGGGCCTGTGCGACACCGCCTCCTACGAAAGCCTCATCTCCGCGCATCCGGACAACCAATTCCTCATCACCGCCCTGGCGCGGGAGAACCAGTATTCCCTCTGCGTCGCCGCGCGGAAATTCCGCAACCTCCACCTCTTCGGCTGCTGGTGGTTCACGAACATCCCGTATCTCATCGAGGAGATGACCCGGATGCGCCTCGAACTCATCGGCCTCTCCGTCACGCCGCAGCACTCGGACGCGCGCGTGCTGGACCAGATCCTCTACAAGTGGGACCACTCGCGCCGCATCATCGCCCGCGTGCTGGGGGAGAAATACGACGACCTCACCGCCACCGGCTGGGAGCCGACCCACGCAGAAATCCAACGCGACGTGCAAGACCTGCTCGGTGGCGCGTTTGAGCGCTTCTGCTCACGGCATCAAGTGCGCGAGGCGCAGGTGCGGAAACCGCTGGCTGCGGATCGCAAACGCCGGGCCGCGAAAGCGCGGTGAAGGCGGGGTTGGCGGAACTTGATCATCCCAGAGCGCTGGCCCAGTCACCTTCCGCGGCGTGACCGCCGTGCTCCAGACCAGCCATGCGCGCGTGCGTCATCTTCAATCCGACGGCCCGGGGCGACAAGGCCCGGCACTTCCGCCGTCATCTCGATGAGTTCGCGACGGGCGTCGCGCTCAAACCCACGCAAGCTCCCGGTGATGGCCGCCGGCTCGCGGCGGAAGCCGTGCGGGAAGGTTTTGACACGCTTGTGGCCGCCGGCGGCGACGGCACTCTTACCGAAGTCCTCAACGGTCTCGCCGACGCGCCGGGGGGGTTCGCGCGCGCGCGTCTGGCCGTGCTGCCGCTGGGCACGGTGAACGTCTCCGCGCGCGAACTGGGGCGGCCCCTGGGGGTGCGCGCGGCGTGGCAGACCATTCTCCAAGGCAATGAGCGGCGGATTGATGCGTCCTTTGTGGAGCAGGCCCACACGGCAGGCACCTCCCGCCGTTACTTTGCCCAGATGGCCGGGGCCGGCCTCGACGCGCGCGCCATCAGCCTTGTGGACTGGCAGATGAAGAAACGCATTTCTCAGTTTGCCTACGTGCTGGCCGGCTTGAAGGCCATGCGCGAGCCGCATCCACTCATCACGGTCGAGGCGGACGGCCAAACCGTGACCGGCGAGTTTGTGCTCGTGGGCAACGGCCGATTCTACGGCGGCAGTCTCCCGGTCTTCCCCCGCGCCCAGCTCGACGACGGCCTGCTGGATCTGTGCGTTTTCCCACGCGTGCACTGGGGTCTCATCGTCCGCTACGCGATTGGTTACGTGACGGGCCGCCCGCTGGTGCCGCGCGACGTGCGGGAGCTGCGCGTCGCCCGCGCGCGCCTGACGGCGGCGGCGAGCGTGCCCTTTGAAGTCGAGGGCGATCTCTGCGGGACGCTCCCGGTGGAGCTCGGCCTCCTGCCGCAAGCTTTGCGGGTGGTGGCACCCTGACCCGGTGGCTTGCCTGCCCCGGAGGGCTGCCGCTACGCTGCGGGCAGTGCGCCTGCTCGACCGCTATCTGCTGCGCGAATTGACGGCCCCGCTGCTTTACTGCCTGGGCCTCTTCCTCATCCTCTTCGTCACGGCTGACCTGATGAACGAGCTGCCCATGCTCCAGGGGCGCGGGCTCAACGGCTGGGACATCACCGAATACTACGTCTGCAAATTGCCCGAGCTGCTCGCGAACGTCCTGCCCATGGGCCTGCTGCTGGCGGTCCTCTCCGCGCTGGCGCAGCACGGCAAGCACCATGAACTGGTCGCCATCCGCGCGGCGGGCGTGAGTCTCTGGCGGCTCGCGGCCCCATATTTTGCCGTGGGTGTCGCGGGCAGCGCGTTCCTGTTCGCCGCCAGTGAACTCATCGGTCCGCGCGCGCAACAGGCGGCGGAGGATGTTTTGAACCGCTACCAGACGGGGCTGGAACAGCAGACGGAGTTGCAGTGGCACCGCGACCTGAACTTCAACAACGACGTGGCCGGGCGCTCCTGGAAGATCGCCGCCTACGGCCTGATCTCCCACGAGATGCTGCGGGTGAACGTGGAGTGGACGGGCCGGGATCACCTGCGCCGCGTGCTCTTCGCCGACCGGGGGAGCTACACCAACGGCGCGTGGCAGTTCACGGACGTGCTCCTCTACACCTACCTGCCCGGCCAGGAGTTCCCCACGCGCGCCCAAACCCACCGCCTCGTGTTCCCGGAGCTGGACGAGTCGCCACGCCTCATCAAGAGCGAGATCAAGGTCAGCTCCCTCAGCGCCGTCCGCGCGGCCAAGAAGCTCCGCTTCACCCTCGCGGAAATCCTCGACTACCACCGGCTGCACCCGCGCCTCACCGGCAGCAAGGCGGACGAGTTGAACACGCAGTTCCATGGGCGGCTCGCCGCGCCGCTCACTTGTTTCGTCGTCGTGCTGCTGGCGCTGCCCTTCGGCGCCGCCCCCGGTCGGCGCAACGTCGCCATCGGCGTCGCCGCCAGCATCGGCATCGGGTTCGCGTTCTTCGTGCTGTCGCGGCTCTCGCTGGTGCTGGGCACGGGCGGCCATGTGCCGGGCTGGGTCGCGGGTTGGGGACCAAACGTAATTTTTGCGGCGGTCGGCATCGAGCTGACGAGGAGGTTGCGATGAAGAGCGTGGTGCGTGGTGCGTGGTGCGTGAAGGGCGGCGGGCGTGTTGCATGTTCCGTGTTCCGTGCTGGCTTCGGGTGGCCGCAAGCAACACGCAACGCGCAACACGCAACTCGAGCCACGACTCACCCGACGCGGCCACGAGCGGCACATGCGCTTACCCTCCACTCACGCACCACGCACCACGTGCCACGCCTCTTATGAGCACCGAACTGGAACAACTGCGGGCGAAGTGCGAGCGCCTCGAACTGCTGAACCAAGTCGGCCACGTCCTCCACTCCACGCTCGACGCGCAGGAGGCGCTCCAACTCATCCTCCGCGAGGC
>JBJTAU010000213.1:0-8216 GCA_046090965.1 Limisphaerales bacterium
CGTCAATGACATCTTCGTCGCCCGCTACGACAGCAGTGGCGAGCTGGACTGGGTGCGCCAGATCGGGGGCCCGGGCGACGATGCGGCCAGTGCCATCACGGCTGACGCGCAAGGCAACTGCTACGTCGTCGGCGGCTTCGAGGACAACATCCGTTTCTCCCGCAACATCACTCTGGGCAGCGCCGGGTTGGTGGACGGCTTCGTGGCGAAGCTGGATAACACGGGCCGCACCGTCTGGGCCCAACGCATGGGCGGACCCAACACGGACATCGCTTATGGCGTGCGCTCGACCCGCTGGGCAACGTGCTCGTCTCGGGCGGCTTCAATGGCACGGAATCCTAAGCCTCCGAAATGCGCCTGCACGCGGCCTTCCGCCCCCGCAAAGGCACGCTCACCGGCATGTTCAACGGCAAGGGACTCAAGAGCGTCGGCGGCTCCGATGTCTTCGTCTCCAAATACGATTTGCGCGGCAAGCTGGCCTGGGTGCGCACCTTCGGCGGGAACAAGACCGGCTGCCCGGAGGCCGGCTACGGCCTGGCGGTGGATGGCAGCGGCCACGCCCACATCACCGGCACCTTTGCCGGGAAGGTCGAGTTCGGCAACAACACCCTCTTCAGCATGGGCATGGGCGATGTCTTCATCACCGAACTGGACCGCGAAGGGCGTGTCATCTGGGCACGGCAGGCGGGCGCGCAATTCTCCGAGCCAATCGCCGGGCACGGCATTGCCGTGGATCGTGGCGGCAACAGCTACGTGATCGGATACTACCGCGGCAACGTGACCTTCGGCGACTATGTCCTCAAGAGCCTCGGCGAGACCGACATCTTCGTGGCGAAGATCACCGGTCAGTTCGCGCCCCGCCGGTGAGGCCGGCCGCCCGATCGAAGGCCGGTTCGTTTTCCCGTTGCCCACTTTGCCGGTTCCCGCTTTAACCACCCCTCATGACTGTCTATCTCAACGGCCAGTTCCTTTCGAAGGATCAGGCACGCATCTCGCCGGATGACCGCGCGTTCCTCTTCGCCGACGGCGCTTACGAAGTGGTCCGCGCCTATCGCGGCCACCTCTTCCGCGCGAAAGAACATTGGGACCGCTTCGACTGCAGCCTGAAGGCGCTGCGAATTCCTCCGCCGGCGAACACGGACTTCTCCGCCATCGCCAGCGAACTGCTCCAGCGCAACCAACTCACCGACGCCGAGGCCACGGTCTATCTGCAAGTCTCGCGCGGGGCCGCGCCGCGCAAGCACGCCTTCCCCGCCGACGCCACGCCCACCGTCTATGGCTTCGCCGCGCCGTTTGCCAACCCCGTCGAGAAATGGGAGCGGGGCGTGAAGGTCATCACCCTCCCCGACCAACGTTGGGCGCGCTGCGACATCAAATCCGTCTCGCTCCTGCCCAACGTCCTGGCCAACCAGCAGGCCCAGGAAGCCGGCGCGCACGAGGCTGTGCTGATTCGCGACGGCTTCGCGATGGAAGGCTCACTCTCGAACTTCGTCGCCGTGCTCGACGGCGTGATCCACACCGCGCCGCGCACGAACTACATCCTGCCCGGCATCTCGCGGCTCGTGGCGTTGGGCTTGTGCTCCGCGATCGGCATCCCCGTGAAGGAATTTCCCGTGGCCGAGGCCGACCTCAAGTGCGCGCAGGAAGCGATGCTCTTTGGCACCACCAACGAGGTGATGCCCGTAGTGCAGATCAACGACCGCCTGGTCGGGGACGGTCAACCCGGCCCGCTCACGCGCCGGTTGCAGCAGGCCTTCCGCAACTACGTGGAAGAGTGCCGGCGCCGGGGGTGATGGCGCGGGCTGGGAAAAACCTACGTTCAAAAGCATTGACACCCGCGGGCTCGTCCGACAGGTTGCCCGCGAATTAACCGCAAGATTCCCGCCGCCTCGTATTCAGCGCGGGTCAATCCCCAGCAGAAATTCCCCGGCAGTCACGGCGTTTGATTGAACGCACTTCCGGGGCTGCCAGTCGAATCACGGCTCACCGGTGGGCGTCACTTGCCCGCCAGCCATCACAACCTAGTTTCAGTTCCGCGTATGCCACGAGTTGCCAAACCGAAAGCCGCCAAAGTCAAACGCCCCGCCGAAGGCGAGCTGCCGGCTGATCAAGCCGCGCCCGAAGCCGCCGTGCCGCCGGCCGAATCCATGTTCCCCACTGAAGAGCCTGCCCCCACCGCGTCCACCGAGCCTGTGGATGAGTTTTCTCCCGGCACTGGCCAGTCCAGTCCCGCGGCGGAACCGGCCCCTGCCGCCGATCCGGAGAAGCCCGCGCCCAAGCAACCGCAGCAGCCCAAGCAGAAGCAGCCCAAGCAACCGGCCCAGCCACCCGAGCGCACCGCACCCGAGTTGAAGGGGCCGACCATCGCCATCTCGACGCTTCAGGCACTCTCCATCGCCGAGCTCAACAAGATGGCCAAGGACATGGGCGTGGAGAACTACGGCACACTCCGCAAACAAGAGGTCATCTTTGCGATCCTGAAGAAGAACGCTGAGGGCGCCGGTGGCCTCTTCGCCGAGGGCGTGCTCGAGGTCCTCAGCGAGGGCTTCGGCTTCCTGCGCTCGCAAGCCTTCAACTACCTGCCCTGCCCGGAGGACGTTTACGTCTCGCCGTCGCAGATCCGCCGCTTCGACCTCCAGACCGGCGACCTCGTCGCTGGCCAGATTCGCCCGCCCAAGGAGAAGGAAAAATTCTTCGCCCTGCTCAAGGTCGAGTCCGTCAACCACATGGAGCCGGACAAGGCCAAGGAGAAGACGCACTTCGACAACCTCACGCCGCTCTTCCCGAACAAGCGCTTCATCCTCGAGACCGACGCCACCGAGCTCTCCACCCGCGTGCTCGATCTCGTCTGCCCCATCGGCAAGGGCACCCGCGGCGTCATCGTCGCCCCGCCCCGCACCGGCAAGACCGTGTTGCTCCAGAAGCTGGCCAACGCGCTCATCAAAAACAATCCCGAGGCCTACCTCATCATCCTGCTCATCGACGAGCGGCCCGAGGAAGTCACCGACATGGAGCGCTCCTGCAAGCCCGCCGAGGTCATCGCCTCCACCTTCGACGAGCCGCCCGAGCGCCACGTGCAGGTCGCCGAGATGGTCATCGAGAAGGCCCGCCGCATGGTCGAGCACAAGAAGGACGTCGTCATCCTCCTCGACTCCATCACGCGTCTTGCCCGCGCTTACAACACCGTGCAGCCGCACTCCGGCAAGATCCTCTCCGGCGGCGTGGACGCCAACGCGCTGCACAAGCCCAAGCGCTTCTTCGGCGCCGCGCGCAATATCGAGGAAGGCGGCTCGCTCACCATCATGGCCACCGCCCTCGTGGACACCGGCAGCCGCATGGATGAAGTCATCTTCGAAGAGTTCAAAGGCACCGGCAACATGGAGGTTCACCTCGACCGCGGCCTCGTCGATCGCCGCATTTTCCCGAGCATCAACATCGAGCGCTCCGGCACCCGCAAGGAAGAACTGCTCTACCACAAGGACGAATACAGCAAGATCGTCATGCTGCGCCGCGCCCTCACCGGCGTGCCGCCCGTCGAGGCAATGGAGTTGCTGCTCAACAAGCTCAAGAAGACGCCCAACAACATCATGTTCCTCCTCGGCATGAACGCGGGCTGAACCAGTCTTCAACCCCCAGGACGCAAAGGCGCGAGCAACCCTCCCCTTTGCGTCTTTTGCAGTCTGGAGGGCTCAATCCCGAACTTTCCTGAACATCCCCTTTCAGGCCGGTGTCTTACTCTGGCGCGCGCTAGGGTTGGCAAGTGATTGCGCGCCCGATATACTCTTTCAATTCGTGACTCGCTACGTTTTGCCATCTTTGAAAGTGCCGGCGGCGCTCACCGCGCTGGTTGCCGTCGGAGTGTTGCTGACCGGCTGCCAGAAGGAGGAAATCACCGTCTATCGCGTGCCCAAAGCGCCGCCCGGATCCGGGGCCGCAGCGGACCCGCACGCTGCGTCCGCCTCCCCGCAAGAGTCCTCCCGGCCACACGCGCACTGGAGCGAACTGCCGGCCGGATGGAGTGAGACCCCGGCGGCTGGCTCGCGCGCCGCGACCTTTGTCATCGCGGGCAAGGACGGGCAGCGCGCCGAGGCGGCGGTCATCGCGTTCCCCGGCATGGGCGGGACGGATCTGGAATTTGTGAACCTCTGGCGACAGCAGCTTGGTCTGCCGCCACTCACGAGCGAGGAACTGCCCAAACTTGTCCAGCCAGTGACCATCGCCGGCGCGGCGGGCAAACTCTTCGACCTCACCGGCGCAAACAAGGCCACGTCCGAACAACCCGCTGATCGCATCATGGTCGCGTTGCAGAAGCAGGACGGCGTCTCGTGGTTCATCAAGCTCACCGGCCCGACCGCGCTGGTGGAGCAACAGAAGCCCGCGTTCCTCGGCTTCCTCAAGTCGCTCAAGTTTCACGCCGGCTCCGATGCCGGCGATCCGGCCACCGCCGCGCCCGGCGCCAGCGCAGCCCCCAGCCCGGGCCCGGGCGCGCCGGCTTGGACCGCGCCGTCGCACTGGAAACAGCAGAGCCCCGGCGCGATGCAGGCCGCGAAAGACAACGTCGGCGAGGGCAAGGCCGCGGCGGAAGTCACCGCCGTCTTCCTCGGCGGCATGGGCGGCGCCTTGAAGGCGAACCTCGACCGCTGGCGCAACCAGCTCAGCCTCCCCACCTCTGCCGAAAGCGAAGTCGAGCAGCAGGCCCCGCTGTTTCCCGCGCTCGGCACCGGCGCGCGCATCGTGCAACTCAGCGGCAGCACCGGCGAAGGCGACCCTGCGGACATGATCGTGCTGCTCGTCCCCGACGGCCGCGGCACGTGGTTCTACAAGCTCATGGGCGACAAGGCCGTCGTCGCGAAGGAAAAAGACGCGCTCGTTGCCTTCGTAAAATCCGCCAAGCCGTGAACGGAATTGCGAATTGCGAATTGCGAATTGCGAATGGGTGCTCCCCAGCCGCGAAACGCGGTCGCCAGCCGAGCTCGTTCTCCCTTCGCGGAGCGAGGGGAGAAGGTGGCCGCAGGCCGGATGAGGGGTGGGGCCGCCAACGCCGACGCCCGCAACCCCTCACCCCGGCCCTCTCCCCTCATCTGATGAAGGGAGAGGGAGGAGAAGCGCGGATTCTGCGCACCTGCGCAAGACTTCAAGCACCCCAGCCAAGACACGCGTTCGGTTCACGACATTCCGCATTCCGCATTCCGCATTCCGCATTCCCCATTTCATGTTCGACCGCCTGCTGAAATTCCTCTCCTCCCTCAAGCTCACCGTCGTGCTGCTCGCCGCCGGGCTGTTGCTCATCTTCATCGGCACGCTCGCGCAAGTCCACGAGGGCCTCTACAACGCGCAGGTCCGCTACTTCAAGAGCTGGCTCATCGTTGGCGTCACGCTCTTCAACACCAAGCTGCCCTGGCTCGTGCTGCCGGGCGGCTATGCCATCGGTGCGGTGTTGCTGGCCAACCTCACCGCCGCGCACTTCACGCGCTTCGTGTGGACCTGGCGCAAGTCGGGCATCTTCATGACGCATCTCGGCCTCATCCTGCTGCTGCTCGGCCAGCTCGGCACGGACATCCTTTCCACCGAGAGCGCCATGCGGCTGGAGGAAGGCGAGACCAAGAATTACTCCGAGGACTTCCACGCCAACGAACTCGTCTTCATCAACAAGTCGCTGCCGAACGAAGATGAAGTCGTCGCCGTGCCGGAGAAATTCCTCGCGGCCAAGCAGCCCATCACGCACCCGCAGCTCCCGTTTACCGTGCAGGTGAAGGAGTATTGGCCCAACTCTTACATCACCAACTTCGGCCCGTTCATCGCCGACGCGCTCGCGAAGGAGGGTTTCGTTCGCAACTCCGCCGACCAGGGCATCGGTCCAAAGGTCATGGTCCTGCCGCAGCCCGTCGTCACCGCGATGGACAGCCGCAACATCCCCAGCGCGGTCATCGAAGTCAGCGCGGGTGGCAAGACCAAAGGCGCGTGGCTCGTCTCCAGCCAGACCGGCGCGAAGCAGACCGTCGAGCACGACGGCAAGACTTGGGAACTGGCCCTGCGATTCCAGCGCCACTACAAGCCCTACAGCTTCACGTTGATGAAGTTCACCCACGAGCGCTACCCGGGCACGGAATTGCCCAAGGACTTCCGCAGCCGCGTGCGCGTGGTGAACCCGTCGAAGAACGAGGACCGCGAGGTGGAAATCTTCATGAACAACCCGTTGCGCTACGATGGCCTCGCGTTTTATCAGGCGAGCTTCGAGCCAGGCGACACCGTGACCATCCTGCAAGTCGTGAAGAACCCCGGCTGGCTCACGCCCTACTTCGCGTGCCTGCTCGTCGGTCTCGGGCTGACCGTGCAGTTCATGATCCACCTCACCGGCTTCGTCCAAAAGCGCATGAACCCCGCGCCTGCCGCGCAAACCCCGAACGTCAAAGCGGGGAAGCAGCAGCCGCGAAAGAACGCAGAGACCGCAAAGAAGTGAGCCGATGAAACCGAACGCCCAACGCTCCACGCCGAAAGTTCAACGTCCAACGGGCGCTTCGTTCGCCTCACTGCGTCCGACTGCCCCGGCTTTGAACGTTCAACGTTGGAAGTTGAACGTTGAACGTTTCCCCGCCTTCCCCTCTTTTGTGCTCTCTGCGCCCTTTCGCCGCTAACTCCCTCCTCCCATGAAAAAGCATTGGCCCTGGCTGCTCTTCGCCGTTTTCGCCCTTGAGGTCGCGTTCTCGCTCAAGCCGCGCACGGACAAGCCCGACGACTTCCAAATCCGCGAGTGGGGCAAACTCCCCGCGCTCGCCAACGGCCGCGTGCAGCCCTTCGACTCCCTCGCGCGCAACTGCCTGCTCGTCATCCGCGGCAACACTGACGTGCCGCTCGAAGGCAACGGCGCGAACGGCAAGTGGGGCAAGTGGGAGGAACTCGAAGCGCCGCTCTCCGAACGCAAGTGGTATCAGTTCAGCCAGCACCCGAAGAAGCTCAAGCCCGCCGAGTGGCTGCTCGAAGTCTTCAGCAACGCCACGCTGGCCGACACCCGGCCCATCTTCCTCATCCACCACCCCGAGTTGCTCGGCGAGCTGAAGCTCCAGGCCAAGGGCGTCGAGAAATCCGGCCTGCGCTACTACACCTTCAACGAAATCAAACCCAGCCTCGCGCTGATGGAGAAGGAGTCGAAAACCGTCGGCGCGATTAAGCCCGAGCTCCGCACGCCTTATCAGCGTTCGCTCATGGCGTTGCACACCGGGCTCACCACTTACCTGCGGCTCAAGAACAGCCTCAAGCCCGAGCGCAGCGCGGACTTCGCCGCCGAACTGGCGCAGTTCGAGAAGATGATTCCCGCCGGCTTCAAGGCCATCCGTGCGCAGCAGGCCGGGCAGGAGTTCGACAAGGAGCTGTTCGAGAAGTTCCTCGGTTACGCCGAGCCTTACGCGATGATGGCGCAGATGGCCTACCCGCTCATCGTCCCGCCCGTGCAGCCGTTCCAGAAAAAGTCCGACTGGGCGAACGTCGGGCAATCGCTCATGGAAGGCATCCGCGCCGGCGAAGTGCCCGCCGCCGTCCACGCCCACGCCGCGATGGCCGCCGCCTACGCGCAGGGCAAGCCCGCCGAGTTCAACCGCGCCTTTGCCGATTACCGCGTGTCACTCGCGGGCAAGCTGGACACCGAGCTAAAAAAAGGCCGGCAGGAACACCTCTTCAACCAGTTCCTCCCGTTCTATCGCAGCATGATGATTTACGTCGTCGCGCTCATCCTCGCCGCCGCGTCTTGGCTGAACTGGTCGGAAAACCTGAACCGTGCCGCGTTCCGGCTCGTGACGCTCGGCGCGGTGGTGCACACCGCCGGGCTCATCTTCCGCATGTATCTCGAAGGCCGGCCGCCGGTGACGAACCTGTATTCCTCCGCCATCTTCGGTGGTTGGGGCGCGGTGCTGTTGGGCGTTGTGCTCGAGCGCATCTTTCGCAACGGCATCGGCAGCGTGACCGCGTCCGCCGTGGGCTTCATCACGCTCATCATCGCGCACCACCTCGCGCTGACCTCCTCGACCGGCGACACCATGGAGATGATGCGCGCCGTGCTGGACACGAACTTCTGGCTCGCGACGCACGTGACCACCATCACCATCGGCTACGCCTCGACCTTCCTTGCTGGCTTCCTCGCCACCATCTACGTGCTGCGCGGCGTCTTCACGCGCACGCTGGACGAAGGCACGGCGAAGGCTCTTTCGCGCATGGTCTATGGC
>JBJTAU010000214.1:0-4926 GCA_046090965.1 Limisphaerales bacterium
TCCAGCGACACGCGCGCGAAGAACGCGGCGAAGTGGTAGAAGTCGTCCTGCGTGTAGCGCTCCAGCGGGTGGTTGTGGCAGCGCGCGCAGCCGATGCGCGTGCCGAGGAACGCCTGCGCCACGGAGTCCGGCAGGTCAGACTGCTCGGACTGCCGCTTCTCGCCGACGTTGTAGATGAAGTAGCCGACCGCCGGCGTCTCCGCGACCGAGCCGCGCGCGGTGAGCACGTCGCGCGCGAGCGCATCCCACGGGCGGTTCGCGGCGACCTGCGCGCGCAGCCACGCGTGGAACGCCCGCACGCCCTTCGCGCCGCGCACGTCGTGATCGCGCTCCTTGCGGTTCTGGAGCAGGTCGCCGAGCTGCAATGTCCAGTAGTCAACAAAGCGCGGCGAGCCGATGAGTTCGTCCACAAGCCGGTTGCGCTTGTCGGGCGAAGTGTCTTTCGCGAACGCCGCTGCGACCTCCGCGCCCGGCAGCGTGCCGGTCAAGTCAAGGTGGACCCGGCGGCAGAAGGTGGCGGCGTCGCACAACGACGCGGGCGGCAGCCGGAGCGCTTGGAGCTTCTTGAAGACCGCATCGTCCACCGCGTTGTTCCGCGCGGCGAAGTCGGCGGGCTTCACCTTGTTATCGAACGGCGTCGTGAACGAGACGACTTCCACCAGCCCCTGGAAATGCACGCGCACCGAAGTCTCACCCGCGCGCACCGCCGTGGCGACGCCCTCGGGCGTGACCTTCACGGTGGATTCGTCGTTGGAGAAAAACTGCGCGAGCCAGGTCACATCGCGCTCGCGGCCGTCGGCGTAAGTGGCGCGGGCCGTGAGCGGCGCGGACTCGCCGGGCTTGAGCGCGGCTTTCGCGGCGAACACCAGCAGCGAGGCGACGCGCGCCTCATTTGTCAACGGACCCGGCGCGCCAGCGAGAATCCAATCGCGCAGCAGCGTGTGCTCGCGCGAGCCGATCGCGAACCGCGCGCCGCCTTCGTGGGCCTCGGTGTTGAGCGACTTAGTAAGCAGCAGGCTGGCGTCCGGCTGCGCGAAGTTGAGCCGGCGTCCACGGCCTTCGCGCGCGAGACGATCGAAGTCCTCCTCCGGCGCGAAGCCGCGCAGCGAGAGCTTGAAACCGTTTTGGCCCGCGAGCTTGCCGTGGCACGCGCCTTGGTTGCAGCCCGCGCGCGTGAGCAGCGGGATGATGTCCTCGCGGAACGATGGCGCGGCGGACACGGGCGGCGTCAGCGCGAGCAGGGCGGCGAGGAGAGCAATCGTGGCGGGCCGGAACATCGGTGGGTTCAGACTACCATGAGCAGGAGGTGATTCACGCGCCCGCCGCCCGCAGGCTGGCCAGGCCGACGGGGCTTTGCTAGGCTTGCCGGCGCATGAGTTCCACCGCCGAATCTGAGCTGGTCGCGCGCTGCCGGCTCGGCGACGCGCGCGCGTGGGACGAGTTGTTCGACCTCCACTACGCGGCGGTGGGGCGCTACGTGTTCCAGCTCTCGCCGCAGTTCACCCGCGAGGACGCAGATGAGGTCGCGCAGGAGACTTTCCTCTCGGTGATCAAGCACATCGCTAATTTCCACGGCGACTGCCAGCTTCAAACGTGGCTCTTCCGCATCGCGGGCAACAAGGCGCGTGACTACCTGGAGAAGCAGCGCGCGGCCAAGCGTGGCGGCGGCCAGCAGCCGCTCTCGTTGCACGCGGAGGATCCGGAAACGGGTCTGACGCTGGACGCGCCGAGCCACGCACCCGGTCCCGACAGCACGCTGCTGCAAGCCGAGCGCGCGCTGTTGATCGGCACTGCGCTCGAGCGGCTCGGCGGTCCGTGCCAGGAGATCATCGAGCTGCGCTACTTCGCCGACCTGAGCTACGAGGAGATCAGCCGCGCGCTGCGCCTGACCGAAAAGACCGTCAGCTCGCGCCTCAGCAAGTGCCTCGACAAGCTGGAGGAAATCGCCCGGCCCATGTTGGGCGCGGGCAAAAATCCAGTTTCCCCGTCTAACCCTCCAAGTTCGCCATGAGCGCCGAACCACAACGCGACATCGAGCACGACCTGCGGGCCTACAAGCAGCGCCGCGACGGCCAGCTCGGCGCGCCCGTCGAGCTGCATCCCGCCACCCGGAAGATGCTGCAGGGTGAGGTCGCGCGCGCGGCCAGCCGACCGTTGCTCACTTCGGAGGAGGCGGCGAAGAACTTCGTGCGCTCGTTTGTGATGTCGCACCAGCAGCCGGGTTTCTTCGCACGCTACAAGCCGCAACTGCTCTGGGGTGGTGGCATGTTCGCGTGCCTCGCCGTCGTGCTGCTCGTGCTGCGCAACGATCCGCAGCAGACGGCCCGCGAAAAAATGTTCTCTGACGCGCTGCCCGCTCCGCTCGCCGCGCCAACTCCTTCGGCTGCGACCAAGCGAGATAACTTCGCCGTCGCCAGCAAGCCTCAGGTGGAAGCCGAGCAGCTCTCGCGGTTGAAGCGCGCGATGCCGGTGGAGGACAGCGTGCAGCAGGAAGTCAGGAAGTTCTCCGCCGCACCGGCAGGCGGGCCTGCGCCGGCAGTCACCAGCCCGCGCGGCTCCATCGTCGCATTCAGCCCCGCGCCGGGCGTGCGTCGCGAGAGCGAGGACCGCCGCAGTGGCGCGCCGAACGCCCCCTTGCCCACCGCTCCCACGATGACCGCCAACGAGACTGCCGTGCGCGCGGCGGTTTCCCCGGCTGGGCGCGGGGTCGCACCAACCGAAGCTCCCTTGGACCGACTGTTGGCTCGGGACGCAGACCGGAAGCTCATGGAGAAAGTGGAGAAGGCGGAGGCCGGCGCGGGCGCGCAGCCCGTCAAGGCGCTCAAGGCCACGGAATCCGCCGCGTTGAAGAAGGACTTGGCGGACAAGGACGGCGATGGCGCCGAGCTGAAGCTCAAGTTGAGCGACGAGATGAAGCGCGCGCAGACGCAGACCCTGGCGCGGTCGCCGATGGCCGGTGCCGCCGGTGGTGGCGGCCGCGCCTCCGGATCGCCGGCCCCGATGCCCCCGGCGGCTCCCGCGGCCGTCGCACCGAGCGCGCCAGCGGCCACCGCTGCGCTGGCCTACGGTGCCGCGTCCGCGGGCGAGGCCGGGCAGGCCCGGCAGCGGTTTCAGCAGTTGGACAATCTCTCGGTCTATCGGCGGAACTTCAATTCACCGCCGTTGCCGCAGGTGATGCAGGACTTCGCCTTCGAGCGCACCGGCGACCGCGTGCGCATCGTGGACGCCGACGGCTCGACCTACGACGGGACCGTGCTGCCCGACCGCCCGGAAGTCCTCACGGCGGAGCTCCGCGAGAAGCAGACCGCCGCGCTCGACGCCGCGAAAGAGCGCAAGGCCGTGCTCGAAGAGGCGGTGAAGCCCCAGCGGGCGGACGCGGCCGCCGCCTACCGCTTCCACGTCAGCGGCGTGAACCGCAAGCTGAACCAGAACGTGGAATTTCGCGGTGAGTGGCAGCCTGCCACGCCCGCGCCGGCCCCGGCAGGCCTGCCCGCGCTGCAGGCAACGAGCCTCGGCGTGCAATTCGAAAACAAGATCGCGGACCAGAAGAAGGCTCCCGTCACCAACGCGCTGGCCAACAACCCTGCGCCGACCCAGACCTATCTCTTCCTTCGGCAGCAAAAGGAATCGTCCCAAGGCCGCATCTCCGGCCGCGCCGTCGTCGGCGGGAAGAACGAGTTCGACATCAACGCGGTGCCGAAGTGACAGCCCGCACCGGCGGATTTCCCCGTTGACGCTCGCGCGCTTGCGCCGCCATCTTTCTCCCGCTTGGCGCGCACCAAAACCCTCCTGTTTGTCTGCACGGGGAACATCTGCCGCAGCCCGATGGCAGAGGGTTTGTTCCGTCATGCGGTGAAGGGCAAGGGTGACTTCCGCGTGCTCTCAGCCGGTGTCGGCGCGATCAACGGCCAGTCGCCCAGCGCACACGCCATCACCGGGCTGAGGCAGCTCGGCATTGACATCGCCGGGCAGCGCAGCCGGATGCTCACGGGCGCGATGGTGCAGGAGGCGGATTACATTTTCGGCATGACGCGCAGCCATGTGGAGGCGGTGACGCTGCTCTACCCGCAGGCGGAGGAGAAGACCTTCGTGCTGCGCGAATTCGATGACACGCTCGACTTCTGGGAGAAGGACATCGCCGATCCCATCGGCGGGAACCTGGACGTGTATCTCAACTGCCGCGACCAGATCGAGCAGGGCATCGAGTCCATGCTGAAGGCCGTGCAACAAGACGGCGACGGCCCCGGAACCGGCCGTGCAATCACCTTTGCGATCGGGTCTGACCACGCCGGCTTGCAGCTCAAGGAGGCGCTCAAGCGGCATCTGGAGCAGCGGCACGTCCGCGTGCTGGACTTCGGCACGAACTCGCCCGAGTCCACGGATTATCCCGACTACGCCAAGCTCGTCGCCGAGCAGGTCGCCGAGGGCAACGCGGACTTCGGCCTGCTCTGCTGCTCGTCCGGCGTGGGCATGAGCATCACGGCCAACAAGGTGCCCGGTGTGCGCGCCGCGCTCGTGTTCAACGAGGAGATGGCCAGCATCACCCGCCAGCACAACGACGCGAATGTCCTGTGCCTCGGCCAGAAGCAGACTTCGCCCGAACTGGGCCGGCAGATTCTGGACGCCTTCCGGGCGGCCGAGGGCGAAGGCGGAGGTCACGAACGGAGAGTTACAAAAATGGTCCAGACTTCAGGACTGCGTTTGTCGGCGGTGGACCACGCCATCGCCGAGACCATCGCCAAGGAGCGCCAGCGCCAGCAGGAGAACATCGAGCTGATCGCCAGCGAGAATTTCACCAGCCCGGCCGTGATGGAGGCGCAGGGAAGCGTGCTCACGAACAAATACGCCGAGGGCTACCCGGGCAAGCGCTGGTATGGCGGCTGCGAAAACGTGGACGTCGTCGAGCAGCTCGCGATCGACCGCGCC
>JBJTAU010000215.1:0-6759 GCA_046090965.1 Limisphaerales bacterium
GCGGTGGGCGGACATCTGCTCGTGTTGCCCCCTGCCGCGCCCGGCATTTCACCGGCTTTGGCAGAACTGCTGCCCGCCACCTCCGGCAGCGTCTCGACCCGTTGGGTGGAGACGAACGTGCCGGGCAGCAGTTCTGCCAAAGCCGGTGAAATGCCCGGCGCGGCAGTGGGCAACACGAGCAGATGTCCGCCCACCGCCACGAAATCGCGCAGCGCGTGCAGTTGCAGTGGCGAGAGCTCAGTCTCGGTCAACCCGCCGAGCACCATCGCATCGAACGCGCGCAGGTCGAGTGGCCGCCGGGGCAGGTTCTTCAACGCGGTTTGGGCACGGGCGAAGACCCGTCGCTCCGAGCCAATGGTCATTTCGCGCAGGCCGCGATAGCCGGTGAAGCTCGAGTCGCAGATCAGCAGGAAGAAGGAATCCTCGGCGACTTGGTTGCCAATGGCTTCGTTCTCGCTCCACGTCTGCAACCCACCGTCCGTAAGCTTCACGCTCACCGCGCGGTCGAAGCGGACCTTGTCCGGCGGGCGGGGGCGCAGGTCCGGCAACACAGGAAACTCGACTTGCCGAGAAGATTGCGCCGGCAGGAAGACAGGCCGGGTGAACTGGACGCGTTGTCCGGAAAAAAATCCCTCCGTCTCCGCCACCAGCAACCCGGTGCGTGCCGGCCCGGGGTTTTCGATGTCCACCGTGAGCGGCACCCAATGCCGGTTGCGGAACTGTCCGCCGAAACCCGCCTGTGCGTTGCGGATGCGCGGCCCTTCTCCCTGCCCCGGTGCCGCGTCGGCAAAGGCGAGCGTGAGGAAGAAGAGGACGAGCAGGCCGAGCACGCGCGGGTCTTGTCGCGCGAGGCGAAATTGACCACGCGGTTCCCCGATCGCATCGCCCTGTCCCGCGCTATTGGTGGTGAACACGCCTCGACAGATAGGTTGCGGTCTGTGCCTGTGACGCGACTCAGTTGCCGAGTTTGCGGATCGCCGCATCCATCAGGCCCTGATTGTCACGCGCGGTCTCCTGCGCGCGGGCGGCCTTCAGCGCCGCCAGCGCCGGGCGCGCTGTCTCGCCGAGGTTCACCAAGGCGCGCGCACTGTAGTGGCGCACCTTCTCGTCCGGGTCGGTGAGCAACGCCCCGAGCTTCGTCACCCCCGGCGCGGCCACCGCGCCCAGCGGCTCGAGGCAATGCGCGGACTTGTAGCGGACCAAGGGTGAAGCGTCCTCCAATCCTTTCAGCACCGCCGGCAGATGCTCCCCGACGGGTTCGCCCAGACGAATCATCGCGGCATGGGTCACGACGCGCACCACTGGGTCCTCGTCCTTGGTGCTGCGAGCCATGTCCTTCAGCGCCGGCTTGGCGTCCGGCCCCACCCGCCCCAAAGCGCGCGCCGCGCACTGGCGCACCTCCTTGTCCGGGTCGCTCAAGAGCCGGACCAGATCCGGCACAGCGGCCTTCGCCTGCGCGTGCAAGGTCCCCGTCGCGGTGCAGGCCACGGCACGCACCTCGGCCTCGGGATCGTTCATCGCCGCGCGCAAACTAGGCAACGCGGGTGCCGCCAGTTCCTGTCCCCCAGCGAAGTGAACCAGCTTGCCGACGGCCTTCAATCGGACCTCCTTGTCGGATGATTTCATTTCCTGCATCGCCGCAGCCAAGCGCGCCGCCGCATCCTGCTGCGCCTGGAGTGGCAAAAGCATGGTCAGCAGCGCCACGCCCACCAAGCAACCCCGGCCGACGTTTCCAACGGAACGCGCGCGTGATGGCTTGGTCTCAGTCGGTGGAGAAATGTTCACCCGGTTGGAAAGGGACGCACGTTCACATGGAAACATGGCGGCGAACGTAACGCACCGCAATGCGAGGTCAAGGCACGGCTCTCCACGAAAACCGTTTTGCCAAGCGCAGGTGGCGTCCGGCACTCTGGCGCGGATGAGTTTCACCGGGTTGACGGAAGCGTTCTTCACGAAGGCGGCGGGTTGGGAGGCGGTCAAAAACGCCCGCAGCTTGCTCGCCGGCGGCAAGGTCATCTCCTCGAACTGGTCGCCGCCACTGCTCAAGGGCGTCGTGCAGGAAGGCTCGTCCTCGTATCGCGCGGGCCTCGTCATCAAGGGGCCGGTGGACATTGATAATCTCTGCCCGTGCCGCGCGTCGCGCGAGGGCGGCGTCATCTGCGCGCATTCGGTCGCGGTCGGGCTGCATCATGTCTTGAGCAACCAACCTGCGCCGCGCGGGAGCGACACGGCCACGCCGTTGCCCGCCCGTTTGGGTGCGAAGCCTGCTTCCTCCCTCTCGCGCGAGCCGGAGCCACCGGCTGGCCCGAAGTTGAAACGCGCCGCGAACGGGCAGCCGCTGGAAATCTCCGTGATCTTTCCGCCGAACTTCGCCGCTGGTCTCGAGCGCGGCAAGGTCATGGTGACGTTCGAGGGCAAGTGGGCGCTCGGCCGCGTGCCGCTCGGCAACTTGCCGATGAACCAGCCCTTCGCGCTCGCGGCCGAGGACGCGCGGTTGCTCGACCGGGCCGAGGCGCTCGCGGGCAACGAAACGCCAGGCGGCTTGATGCTGAATCTCGTCGAGCTGACGCAACTCCTCGACGCGCTCACGGGCCATCCGCGCGTCTCGCTTGGACGCGCGCAGACGCTCGCCGTGTCCGCCGCCGCGTGGCGCGTGCCGGTGGAAGCCACGTTGGAAACCAGCGGAGAGATTCGCCTGAACGTCCCGGCTGGTCTGCGCGCGCCGACGCTCATCGCGGGCGAATCGCTGTGGGCATTTCGCGGTGAGTCGCTGGAGCCGGTCGGTTTGCCGAAGCAATGGCGCTCGCTCTTCCAGGCACCGATGAAACTGCCGCGTGCGCGCGTGCCGCTCTTCCTCAGCCAGGAACTCGTCGTGCTCGAAGCCGAAAGCGAGGTGGACGCGAACTTCGGCCTGGATGAGTTCACGTTGGAGCCGCAGTCGCCGCGCTTCATCCTCGCGCTCAACGGCGGCCTCGCGCAGGTCACCGCGCAGCTCCAGTGCGCCTACGGCCCGCGCATCATGACGGTGGGCGTGACCGCGAAAGACGAGTCGCTCTGGCTGCCGGACCCGAAGTGCGTGACGCGCTACTCGACGCGTGATTTCGGCGCGGAGGTCACGGCGGGCGACCGGATGCGCCGCGCGGGCTTCAGCGGGCCGGACCCGCAGGGCCGCTGGAATTTGCATGGCGAGAGCAACGTCGTGCGTTTCTTCGCGAAGGACTACCCGCGCCTGCAAAAGGAATGGGACGTGTCGCTGGAAGAGCGCTTGCAGCACAGCACGGCGAAGAACTTCGAGCGGCTCGAGCCGCGCTTTGAAATCCGGCCCTCAGGCGAGCGGTGGTTCGATTTGGAAATGTCGCTCGGCTCGACGGATGGCGAGAAGTTTTCCGCCGCCGACATTCAGCGGCTCATCCTTTCCGGCAACGGCACGACGCGCCTGAAGAACGGGCGCATCGCGCTGATCGACACCGGTGCGCTGGAGGAATTTCAGGAAGTCCTGCGCGACTGCGCGCCGCAGCAGCACGCGAAGGGCTACCGCTTCAGCAACGAGCAGGCGGGCTTCCTCGACGCCACGCTCCGCCAGCAGCCCGGCTGGCAAGTGCAGGCCGCCGGCGGCTGGCGCGACCGCGCGGCGCAACAGAGCGGCACCGCGAAGCTCACCTGCCCGCCGCTCGGCGCGCTCGAAGAGGTGCTGCGCCCGTATCAGCGTCAGGGCGTCGCGTGGATGCAGTTCCTGCGCGAGAACAAGTTTGGCGGCATCCTCGCGGACGAAATGGGCCTCGGCAAAACGCTTCAAACACTGGCGTTCCTCAGCTCGTGCCACACGAACAAGAAGCTTTCCGGCCCGGTGCTCGTCGTATGCCCGACCTCGCTGGTCTTCAACTGGGTCGCGGAGGCGAAGAAGTTCACGCCGCAGTTGAAAGTCGTTGCGCTGCACGGCGCGAGCCGGCATTCGCGCTTTGACGAGGTTGCCTCCAGCCAGCTCGTGATCACCAGCTACGCGCTCATCCGTCGCGACGCGGAGCGTTACCGGGACATAGAGTTCGACACCGTGGTGCTCGACGAAGCGCAGCACATCAAGAACCGGCAGACGCAGAACTCGCAGGCCGTGAAGGCCGTGAAGACCACGCATCGCCTCGTGCTCACAGGCACGCAGATGGAGAACTCCGTGCTCGACCTGTGGAGCATCTTCGACTTCCTCATGCCCGGCTACCTCGGCTCGGCGGCGGACTTCAAGGAGCGCTACGAGCAGCCCATCACGCGCGACAAGGACGACGCGGTGCAGGCGCGGTTGGGCCGGCGCTTGCGGCCGTTCATCTTGCGTCGCCTCAAGACGGAGGTGGCGAAGGACTTGCCCGCGAAGCTCGAACAAGTTTCCTACTGCGAACTCACCGAGCCGCAGGCGGAGATCTACAAACAGATTCTGGCCGTCAGTAAAAAGGAAGTCATGGACGCCGTCGGCGCGCAGGGCCTCGCGAAGAGCAAGATGATCGTGCTCAACGCGCTGCTGCGGCTGCGGCAAATCTGCTGCGACCTGCGGCTGCTCAAGATGGACAACGCCGAGTTCAGCGACGCCGACTCCGGCAAGCTGGAGCTGTTCGGCGAGTTGCTGGAAGAGGCGATTGACGGCGGACATCGCGTGCTGGTCTTCAGCCAGTTCACCACGATGCTCAGCCTGCTGCGCGAGCGGTTGGCGGCGGAGAACATCGAATGCTGCTACCTCGACGGCTCGACGACGAATCGCGGCGCGGTGGTGGAGAAGTTCCAAGGTAACGCGAAGATTCCCGTCTTCCTCATCAGCCTCAAAGCCGGCGGCGTCGGCCTCACGCTCACCGGCGCGGACACCGTGATGCACTTCGACCCCTGGTGGAATCCCGCCGTCGAAGACCAGGCCACCGACCGCGCGCACCGCATCGGCCAGACGCGCGTGGTGACGAGCTACAAACTCATCACGCGCGGCACCGTCGAGGAGAAGATCCTCGCGCTCCAACAGAAGAAGCGCGCCATCATCAAGGCCACGCTCGGCGGCGAAGAGTCACTCGCGGAGAACCTGACGTGGGAGGAGATCAAGGGATTATTTTAGTAGCCTTTGCGTCCGTTGCTGATGAAGCCGCCTCCGTCCTGCCCCGTCTGCCATCCCATGCCGCGCTTCCTCGCTCTGCTCGCTCTTCTTGCCCTGCTCACCACCGCCACCGCTCAGGAATGGACACGCTTCCACGGGCCGAACGGCACGGGCATCAGTCACGCCAAGACCATTCCCACGAAGCTCACCGACTCCGATGTGAACTGGCGCATCGAGCTGCCGGGCGTGGGCCACTCCTCGCCGGTGCTCTGGGGGAACAAGCTCTTCGTGACGACGTGCGACAGTCGCAGCGGCGGCGTGCGCGTGCTGTGCCATGACGCCATCACCGGCAAGCAGCTTTGGCGGCATGACTTCAAGCAGGCGCCCTTCACACCGCACAAGGTCAACAACTTCGCCGCCGCCTCGCCCACCGTGGACGCGCAGCACGTCTATGTCATCTGGAACGAGACGGAGCACTTCAAGCTCGCCGCGCTGGACCACGCGGGGAAGGTGAAATGGGAGCGCGACTTCGGCCCGTTCGTCAGCCAGCACGGCTGCGGCATCTCGCCCATCGTCCACAACGGGATGGTCATCCTTGGCAACGAGCAGGACAACGCCAAGAACGTGAAGGACACCACGCGCACGGGCGAAAGCTTCATCATTGCCGTGGACGCGAAGTCCGGTTCGACGGTCTGGCAAACGCCGCGCAACAGCGCCGTCGTCGCCTACTCCACGCCCTGCCTCTACACACCGAAGAACGGCCCGGCCGCGCTGGTCTTCAACAGCCAGGGCCACGGCATCTACGGCGTTGCGCCCGACTCAGGCAAGGTCCTGTGGAGTTTCGACGCGGCGTTCACGATGCGCAGTTGCAGTTCACCGCTCATTGCCGGCGACCTCATCTTCGGCTCGTGCGGCAGCGGCGGCGGCGGCAACTACGTGACCGTGGTGAAGCCCGGCGACGGCAAGGGCCGCCCGGCCGAACTCGCCTATCAAATGAAGAAGTCCGCGCCCTACGTGCCCACGGGCGTGGTCGTCGGCGACCTCGCGTGGCTGTTGAGCGACGCCGGCGTGCTGACTTGTCTGCACGCGCCGACCGGCGAAATCCGCTATCAGGAGCGCGTGGGCGGCAACTTCTTCGGCTCGCCCGTGTGGGTGGACGGGCGGCTCTTCGCGGTCTCGACTTCGGGCGAACTCGTCGTGGTCGAGGCCAGCGAGAAGTTCAACGTCCTGCACCGCTACGCGCTCGGCGAACTCTGCCACTCCACGCCGTCCGTCGCGCTGGGCCGCCTGTTCATCCACACGGAGAACCACCTCGTGAGCCTCGGCGGCAAGTGAGCTGCCGAAGATAGTTCGACTCTGGCTGTTGCGCTACGGCGCCGCCTTCCGCACGAACTTCTGCACGCGATTGCCCGAGGCATCTGCGACATACACCGCGCCGTCCTTCGCCACCGCGAGGTCGTGCCCGAGCAGGAACTGCCCCGGTTCCGTGCCGTAAGCACCGAAGCGGTCAACGACGCGGCCATCAGGATCCAACTCCACCGCGCGCGGGCGGTCCTGTCGCTTCAGTGGACCATCCCCGCCGTCAATCGCGTAGATGTGCCCGTCTGCGCCGACGCTCACGCCATAGGGCCGGCCAATGAGCGACCCCTTCCACTCCGCGAGGAACTTCCCCTTGGGATCGAAGACTTGCAGGCGCG
>JBJTAU010000216.1:0-4055 GCA_046090965.1 Limisphaerales bacterium
TCGGAATACTTCGCGCGGACGGTGAACTGCTGTGACGCGCCGCTGCCTTCCAGCACGCCCTGCACGGGGAAAATCTCGACGCCGATAACTTGCGCGATGTCCTTCGGGTCCTGCGGCGCGCCGGCTTCAATCCATTGGAGCACGGTCTTGTAGAGCGGGTCGGTAGCTTCGAAGGACTTGCCGCCAGTGTGCTGCACCGCGCCGATCGCCTTCGTGAGCAGGAGGCTTTCCTCGGGCAACGCGAGGTTGACGCGGCGGCCGAGCATCTGGCGAGTGATCTTGCCGTAGTCGCCCTCGGGATCGTAGCCGAAGAGGGAGAGATGGAAGCCGTCCTTGCCGCGCGCGGAGCCGTGGCAGGAACCGACGTTGCAGCCGGCCTTGCTGAAGACGGGCATGACGTCGAGGTTGAAGCTGATGGCGGGCGTGAAGGCGGACTTCTCCACCTTCACCGGCAGCGTGATGGTCTTGGTGTCGAACTTCACCGTCAGCTCGGTCTTGCCGTCGGCGACGGGATAAACGGCTGCCTTGTCGAGGCGCGCGAGGGACTTGTCGGCGACGCTGAACTGCGCCTGGCCCGTCACGTCGCGCGTGGTGCTGTCCGAGTAACCGGCCTGCACGACGACGGTCTGGAAGTCGAGCTTCGAGGAGAGGTTGATGTCCGGCGGGGAAACGCGGACGTCCACGAGCGTGGGCGCGGCGAAGGCGGCGAGCGGGAGGCCGATCGTCAGGGCGAGGAGGGTGTTTCTCATGGGAGAGGAATTGGTAATTGGTGCTCCGTCGTTCACTTGCCGGACTTGGACGGCGTCTTCTGCACCGGCTGGGCTTCGGGCTTGGCCTCGGCGAGTTGCTGCCGCGTCGGGTCGATGCGCAGCGCGCCACTGCTGGCGAAGGTCTGCGTCACGTCCTGGCCCTTGAGCTTCAGGTTCATGGCGACGAACAGCGTGCGGTGCATGCCCTTCACGGCGTTGGTCGCGGTGTTCACGTCGAAGACGATTTCCTTGTCGTCCTTGTTGATGGACTTGGCTTCGGCGGTCGCACCAGCGGGCAAGCCCATGAGCTTCACCTCGGCCCGGCCCTCGAAGGCCGTCTTCTGGTCGAGCGTGCAAATGAGTTTCACCGGCGTGCCGATGATGGTGTTGGTCTGCGTGATCTTGCCGCCGACGAAGGCCGGGGCAACTTCAATGTCCGCGAGCTGCGTGGAGGCGTAAGCTGTGCCACCGTCCACCGTCGCCGAGCCGAGGAAGGCGATCTTCCAGTTCTTCACCGTCGCGCCGCCGTTGGCGTTAAGCTGGTAAATGGCGGACTTCTCGCCCTTCGGGATGGTGATGTCCGGCGTGCTGCCGGTGCCGGGCGGGTTGTAGAGGTTGATAACCTTGATCGGCTCGTCGAAGCCTTCCTTGCGCTCGGCGATGATCTTCACGTCGAGCGAACCGCTCTGGACAAGCGGAGCCTTGATGGGTTCGACGCTGATCTTGAACGGCAACTCGTCCACGACCGCGAAGGCGATCTTGTCCGTCCACGTCTGGTAATAGACGCCGTTGTTGCCGTCCTGCACGAGGTCGTAGTTTTGCCAGACGCCGCCCTTGACCTGCACTTTCGCGTCGGCGGGCGTGCGGAGGACGAGGTCGGCGAGCTTGCCAGAAACCGGCGCATCCGCGCGCGCCTCGAAGACGACCGGCCAGGTGGTTTGATCCTTCGGCAGCGTTGCGGCCTGCATCGTGATGCCGGACGGGAAACCTTCCATCGCGAATTCCAAGTCACTGACTTCGCTCGGCAAATCCTTGCGGCGAACACTCTGGAGGGAGGCGAAGCGGTTGCCGCGCGCGACGACGATGGACTTGCGGGTCTGCGCGTCGTAACGCGCCGTGTCTGCGATGAAGGTGTTCAGCTCCGGCTGCACCGGGGTGAGCTCAACGCGGTAGGTGCACTCCGGCCCGCCGTAGCCGAGGTGATCGGAAATCTTGAGCGTGAACTCGCCATCGCGCGGCGCGGTGAAGCGCACATAACTGTCTGCCCCGCCAGTGTCGTCGTTGCTGGTGATGGTCTTGCCGTCGGCGTCCGCGACCGTGAGCACGGTGTCGAGCTGCGAACGAATGCGGCGCGCGTAGACGTTGATGTCGTAGGTTTCGCCCTTCTTCGCCGCGAAGCGATACCAGTCCACATCGCCCTTGGGGTTGATGACCCCGTTGAACGCGATGGGCAGTGAACCGGTGTAGGTCGTAGCGCTCTTCGCGTCGTCGTTGGGTTCCTTTTCGTTCACGTTTCCGAAGGTGGAGATCCGCACCATGTTGAAGGACGGCGCGCTCAGACCCTTGCGTTCCGCGAACACGCCATACTTCGCGCGCGTCGGCTGCGGGAGGCTGAAGGTCTGCGTAAAGTCGCCAGCGGCATCACCGAGGAACTTCACTTCGAGTGACTCGCCCGCCTTGCCGCCAGGCGGGAACACCGCCGCCGGACGCGGGAAGCTTCCGATGTGGACACGATAGGGATTGCCGGCGCCGCCATAGCTGGTCTCGCGAACTTCGATGAGATACTCGCCGTCCGCGGGCGCGATGATCGTCGCGTAGGTGTCCTGGATGAAGAGCGCGGTGTCGTCCGCCTTCGCGAGCACCTTGCCGGACTTGTCGAGAATCGCGACGTAGGGATCAAACATCGTGCGACCGAGGCGCATGCCCTCAACCTCGACGGCGAGCGGCTCGCCCTTCTTGAGTTCGACTGCGTAGTAGTCCACGTCCTCGTTGCTCACGGTGCCGAGCACAGTGGTGTTGAGGGCGATCTTCTGCGCCTTGTCGGGCGTGGTGTTCGGCTCCTTCTCCTCCACTTGCGGGAATGGTCCGACAACAAACGTGCGGAAATCCGAGATGCCCGTCTTCGTGCGGATGCGGACCTTGTGTTCGCCGAGCGGGCAGTCAGCCTCGAGCTTCACGCGGGCGAGGACGTAGCTGTCCTTCACTTCCTTGAGTTCGAGAATCTTCACGCCGGGCTCGTAGAGCAGGATTTCCTGGGCGTCGGCGAGGCGCGCGCCCTCGAACTTCAACTCCGTCTCGGTGCCGCGCTGGACGCCGTTGGGACTGGTGCTGCGGAGCGACGGCGCAACGGCACCGGCAGTGAGCGCGGTGGCGGCCATGAGGGCGAGGGCAAGCGTGCGGTTCAGGCGAGTTCTGTCTGTAAGCAACTTTGTCGTCAGTCGGCGGTCGGGCGCGAACGCCTCGCCATTAAGAACAGCGGGGCAATGTCGTGCTGACATTGCCCCGCCAGAATCAGTTAAGCGGTCGGAACGCCATGCACGCTCAGGCGAGCAGGTCTTTCTGCACGTGGCCGTCGATCACGATGGCCTGCGGGCGGCTGCCGGGCGACATCAGGCGGCGCTCCGGGTCAATGCCAATCAGGCTGTAAATCGTCGCCGAGTAGTCGCTGACCGTGAGCGGGTCGTTCTCCGGCTCCGCGCCCTGAGCGTCGGAAGAACCGTGGATGTAACCGCGCTTGACGCCGCCGCCGGCCATGACGATCGAGAAGACCTTGGGCCAGTGATCGCGGCCGGCGGTCTGATTGATCTTCGGCGTGCGGCCGAACTCGGAGGTCACGTAGACCAGCGTGTTGTCGAGCATGCCGCGCTCATCGAGGTCGCGGATGAGGCGGGCGAAGGCCTGATCGAAGTTCGGCATCTGGTTTTCCATCGCGCGCTTGATGTTGTCGTGATGGTCCCAGCCGCCGTAGGTCATGGAGACGAAACGCACGCCGGACTCGACGAGGCGGCGGGCGAGCAGCATGCGCTGGCCGGCGGTGTTTTGGCCGTATTCGTCACGCAGCTTGCTGGATTCCTTCTCGATGTCGAACGCCTCACGGGCCTTCTCGGAGGAGATGAGGCTGTAAGCGCGCTGGTAAAAGGTGTCCATGCCGTCGAGGGCGTCGGTCTTCTCCAGCTTGGAGAAATGCTCGTCCACGGCGGCGCGCATCGAGCGGCGCGTCGCGAAGCGTTGGTCGTCGATGCCATTCGGCAGCGTGAGATCGCGGACCTTGTAGCCCTTGCTCGCCGGATCAGCGCCGAGGCTGAA
>JBJTAU010000217.1:0-6922 GCA_046090965.1 Limisphaerales bacterium
CTTCACTAAGTCCTTCCGCCTCGACGAGCGCGCGAAGACCCGGGGCGTCGCCGCCTTGCCGGAGCCGAAGCGCGCCGAGGCCGCGCGCACGCTGGGTGAGTTGGAGCAGCTCACCGCCGAGGATCGCGCCGCCTGCCTCACCGCGCTGAAGAAGCTCGGCCAGATGACGCAGGAGCAGCAGGCGCACTTCTACGCCAACGCGGAGCACCGGAAGCACATGCCCGAGTCCGAGCGCGCCGCGTGGCGCAAGGTGGAGATCGAGCTCCCGCCGCTGCCGCCCGGTGCCGGCATGCCGCCCCTGCCGCCGGGGATGCCCGAAGCCAAGCGTTGAACGCGCTCACTTCCGCGCCGTCGCTGGCGGCCGCAGCGTGCCGATGAAGGCGGCGAGTTCCCACCGTTGTTCCTCCGTCAGCGCTTCGCTGAACGACGCCATGGGCGTGCCGTGAATGCCCAGCGTGAGCACGCGAAAGATGTCGGCGGGGGTGCGGCCGTTGCGGAACGCGGGCAGGCGCAGGTCGGCAGGAAAGGCGGGGTCGCCCCACGCGTCCTTCAACTCGGCGAGGGCCGCGCCTTTGCCGTCGGCCAACTCGCCGTGGCAACTCGCACACGCGAGCGCGAAGGTGGCTTTGCCGTTGGCGACGCGCGGGCTGGTTTCGGATTCTTTGCCCAGCCACACGGGCGGCTCCGGCAGTTTCACCGGTGCGGCGTAGTTCTCCGGCTTGCGCCACTTGGGGGAGAAGAACTTGATGAACTCCACCACGGCGCGCACCTCACGGTCGGAGAGTTGGGTGAAGTAGGGCATGGAAGTGTTCGCGCGGCCGCTGCGGACGGTGTGGATGAGGTCCTCCGTGGTCGGCAGGAAACCCGCTGGCGTGGAGCGATACTTGAAGATGCCGGCGGAGAACTTGCGCGGCTTGGGGACCATGCCCTTGGACAACTCGCCATCGCCGTCGCCCCAGCGACCGTGGCAGACGAGGCAGTTGCGTTCGTAAACGAAGCGGCCCATCGCGTAGAGCGATTCGTCGGGCGGGGCGAAGCCTTCCGCCGCCACGCCGCGCGCGAGCGTGACGCAACCCAGCAGCGCGACTAGCGCGCGCCCGATGCGGGACCGTTGCATGTCGTCAGCAGAGCAGCGAAGGCGGCGGGGCGAGAGCGGGATATTGGCAGAGACGCGTCAAGAATTGGCCGAGCGTTTGGCTTGTGCGCGTTTGCGTAGGCCGGCAAGCTGCGCGCCCATTTGCGCCTTGGCGCAAGCGAGCAATGAAGTGTTTTGTCACCGGCGGCTCCGGCTTCATCGGGGCCAATCTTGTCCACGAACTGTGCCGACGCGGCCATTCGGTCCGCGTGCTGGCGCGGCCCGGCGCAGACCTGCGCGGGCTGGAGGGTGCGGACTACGAATTGCTCGAAGGCGATGTCGGCGACCGCAACCTGCTCCGCGCCGGGATGAAGGGCTTTGACTGGTGCTTCCACGTCGCCGCGAGCTACCACCTCTGGCTGTCGGATTACGCGCCGATGTATGCCGCGAACGTGGAAGGCACGCGTCACGCGCTGGAGGCCGCGTTCCTCGCCGACTGCTCGCGCATCGTTTACACGAGCACGGTCGGCTGCATCGGCCTGCCACGCGAAGTGAACGGCAAGATCACGCCGACCGACGAGGACACGCCCGTCGCCGAGGCGCAGATGAGCAACCACTACAAGCTCTCCAAGTGGCGCGCGGAGGTCGTCGCCCGTGAGTTGGCCCGCAAGGGCGCACCCATCGTCATCGTGAATCCAAGCGCGCCCGGCTGCCCGCGCGACGTGAAGCCCACGCCCACCGGCCAGGTCATCGTGGACATCCTCAACCGCGCCATGCCCGCCTACCTCGACACCGGACTCAACTGGGTCCATGTCCGCGATGTGGCGATCGGCCACATCCTGGCGGCGGAGAAGGGGCGGTTGGGCGAGCGCTACATTCTCGGCCACGCCGAAGGCAACTGGACGATGCGCGAGGCGTTCGCCGTGTTGCAGGACATCACCGGCGTGCCCGCGCCGAAGTTGGCCCTGCCCTACTTCATCCCATTGCTGGCCGCCTACGTGGACGAGGGCATTTCCAAAATCACCGGCAAGCCGCCCAAGGCTCCGCTCGCGGGCGTGCGCATGGCTCGCTATAAAATGTTCTTCAACCCCGCCAAGGCCATCCGTGAACTCGGCCTTCCGCAGACGCCGCCGCGCGAGGCACTCGCGGACGCCGCCGAGTGGTTTCGGCAGAATGACTACTTGAAGCGATGATGGGACACGAAGAGTTTTTATGAGGAGAGCATGAAGCGAGGAGGGGTGTTAACTGAACGCCGCCGCCTTTGTTCCTGCTCTCTTGCTCTCCTTATCAAAGCTCAAGCCAGCTCGCGGATCACATCACCACCGGTTTGCAGCGGACGGGCACGCCCGCCGCGGTCCTCGAAGAATCCGTGCGGGTCAATGCCCAGCAGGTGGAAGATGGTTGCGGCCAAATCCTGCGGGCGCTGCGGACGGTCCGCCGGGTAGCCGCCGATGCGGTCGCTCGCGCCGATGACCTGCCCGCCGCGCACGCCGCCGCCGGCCAACGCGACGGAGAAGCAATGGCCCCAATGGTCGCGTCCGCCGCTGCCGTTGTGCTTCGGCGTGCGACCGAACTCGCCCATCGCCACGACGAGCGTCTCGGCGAGCAACCCGCGCTCCTCCAAGTCCGCGAGCAACGTGGGCAGCGCGGAGTCGAGCTGCGGACAGAGCACGTCGCGCACGCGCTCGGCGTTTTTCTGGTGCGTGTCCCAGAGCGGATTGCCCACCTCGGTGTCGCCCGGCTCGCGCGGCCAGTTCACCTGCACGAGGCGAGCGCCGGACTCGATGAGCCGCCGCGCCAGCAGGCAGCTCTGGCCGAACTTGTGCCGCCCATAGCGGTCGCGGGTCGTGGCGCTCTCCCGCTCCAACTCGAAGGCGGCGCGGGTCGCGGCGTTTTGCACGACGTCGAAAGCGCGCTGTTGCACGCGGTCCAGCGCGGCGATGGACTCGCTGCGGGCCGTGGCGAGGAAATGGTCGTCGAACTGGCGGAGCAGGCTGACGCGCTCGGTGACGCGCAGCGCGGAGACGCCAGCGGGCAGCTTCAAGCCATCAATCTCGAAGCCCGCCTGCGCGGGGTCGCACTTGAACACGGAAGGGTTCCAGGTGTGCCCCATGAAGCCGCCGTCCTGTCCGGGCCAGGTGATGTTCGGGTGGTTGTGAATCATCTCCGGCAGCAGCACGGAGTTGAACGGCGAGCGCTCGCTGGGCTTTAGCGCGCCGATGACGGCCGCTAGGCTGGGCCAATCGGCGGTGCTGGGCGGCAGGCTCTCGGCCGCCGACTCGTGGCGTGTCCCGGTGAGCATCCAGTAGCCGCTCGTGGCGTGGCTGTTCACGTCAGTGAACATTGAGCGGACCACGGCCAGATGATGCGCGGCCTTCGCCGTGCGCGGGAGCAATTCGGAGTAGCGGATGCCCGGGACGCTGGTGGCGATGGGCTTGAACTCGCCGCGAATCTCACGCGGCGCGTCTGGCTTCGGGTCGAAGGTCTCGTGCTGTGGCGGACCACCGCCGAGAAACAGGATGATGCAGTGCTTGGCCTTGCCGAAGGTGCCGCCAGTCGAAGGCTTGTTCGCGCCGGCCTGTGCCGAAGTCAGTCCACCGAGAGAAAGACCGAGGCATCCCAGCCCGCCGACCCGCAGCCACTCGCGTCGCGAACCGTGTTCGCGCAGGACAAGCGAGGCGGGATCGCTGGGCGGCTGCGCGGTCATCTGCGGGCTATTTCTTTTCCTTCGCATACCGCTCGTAAGCGGCGGCGATGTTGCCGGCTTTTTCGTCGCCCTTATGAAAGACGAAACGGTGGCGGAGGAAGAGTTTCTCGCCCGGCTTCAAGGTGTGCGGGCCGTTGGGATCGTTCTTGTCCAGCGTGCCGAAGCAGTTCGCGGTGAAGAGGCCGTAGGTGCGGACGTGCCAGCTCGTCGGGTGGCGGAAGCTCGACGGGTGGTTGAGCATGGCCACGCCGAGCGTCTCGTCGCCGACCGGGCCGGAGTAATCGACCCACGGGGCGCGTTTGCTCCAGGCGTCCTTGTCGGTGATGCCGGTGCTGGTGAAGATGCGCCCGCCCTTCTTGCTGTCCACGGCCATCGTGGTCGGCACGCGGATGCTCAAGCCGGCGTCCTTCGCGTCGCCGAAGGTCACCTCGCCGTGCTTGGCGATGAACTCCTGATCCCAGTCGATGAGCCGCGTGTCGCCCTCGACGCGGAAGGTCAGCGTGCGGATTTCGGTGACGGACTTCTCGCCCATGGCGTTCTCGTAAACATTCTCGGTCACGATCACCGCCTGCTTGGCGTCGGCTTTGATTTCCTTGAAGCCGAGATGCTTGATGAAGCCGAGCTTGGTCATGGCTTTGGCGAGGGACGCCTTTTGCTTCTCGTTCAGTTTGTCGTCGGGCGTATCGCCGACGGCGCTGCCGCGCTCCATCCAGGAGTCGAAGCCGTTGATGGACTGGTGGCCAAAGCAGATGCCGCGGTGGTGATAGTGGTCGGTCACCTCGCCCTCGACCTTTTGCATCGGAAAGGCGCGCGTCATCTGCTTGCCGGTCGGGCCATACACGGGGAAGAGATACTGCTTGTTCGCCTCGGTGATGACGTATTCGGCGAAGGGCTGGCCGTCGTATTTTACTACCGCGCCGGTCGGGGACTTTTCAGCGGTGAAACCCTTGTTCGCAGCCTGGACAGAGGCGGTGAGCCCGAGCGCAAGCGCGCCGGCGGAAAGCAGTAGCTGGCGGCGGGAGAAGGCAATGGTCATGTGCATGGCTTGATCGTGCCGGCGTTGGACGACGGGCGGGAGAAAAAAGTTCGGGGCGTTTGACCGGCGCGAATGCGCTGCTGCCGGTGATTGGGACCGGCCAGTTCAGCGCGCCTTGCCGAGCGCGACGGGCTTGATAACTTCCCGCCCTGTGAAGAAGCATTCGCGCCCCGAAATTCCCCGCAAGGCGGTCTATCGCCTCTCGATTTATCTGCGGTGCCTGCTGCGGTTGAAGGAGAACGGCCTGCCCACCATTTCCAGCGATGCCCTGGCCCGCGCGGCGGGCGTGAAGTCCACGCAGTTGCGGAAGGACCTCGCCTACTTCGGCACCTTCGGCACGCGCGGGCTGGGCTACGATGTAGAGCAGCTCGCCGGGATGATTTCTGATGTGCTCGGCACCAGCCGATTGCAACCCGTCGTGCTGGTGGGGGTGGGTAACCTCGGCGCGGCACTGCTGGCGTATCAAGGCTTCGGGCCGGAGGGCTTCGAGGTGGTGGCGGCCTTCGACGCGGAGCCGCAGAAGGCACGGAGCAAGACGAATTTCCCGCGGATTCTGCCCATGCAGGAGATGCCGCGCATCATCTGCGACCGCGGCGTGCGCATGGCCATCCTCACCGTGCCGGTCACGGCGGCGCAGGAAGTGGCAAACCAACTCGTGGACGCGGGCATCGTGGGGGTGCTGAACTTCGCGCCCATCGTGCTCCAAGTGCCGGAGGAGGTGACCGTCAACAACGTCAACCTCGCCATTGAGCTGGAGAACTTGAGTTATTTCATTCAGGGCTGAAGCACAGCTGTCCTCGAAGGAGTCGGAGTGCGGTCGAGGTAGCGGGCCGGATGACAGCCCGAACTAGCTGCCGGCCAGCGGCTCGGCCGTTCATAAGCGCCATGAGTTGATGGCCCGCACGGCACTCCGCCACCAATCTACACCTTCCCCGGCTTGACCGCTCGGCTAGAGTCGCGGCGTGCGCAGCCGTGTCAGCAAGCCATTCAGCGAACGCCCCTTCTGGCAGGCGTGGCCGGGGGCGTGGCATCCGCTCGGTGGCAGTTTTGCGGATTTGGGCTGGAGCTTCGAGTGGCATGACTTCGCGCCGGCGGCGCGCGTCGAGTGGGGCATAAGCTTTCACCCGCAAGGGTTGGAGGTGTGCCTGAACCTGGCGGGCAGCGGACGCTTGGAGACGAAGAAGACGGCCCAGGACGTGCGCCCGGAATCGGCAGCGCTCTACGCCCGCGGGGAGGCTCCGCTGAATGCGTGGCGGGAGGCTGGACAGCGGCATCAATTCCTCACGGCGGAGTTCAGCGTGGATTTCCTGCGGCGCAACCTGCCGAGCGGACTCGGCCAGTTGCGTCCCTTCGTGAAGCGAGTGCTGGATGCAAAAAAGCCCATGCCCGCTCTGGACGCCGGCCAGCCGTTGACGCCGCGGCTGCGGCTGCTGGTGGCCGCGCTGCGGGCGCCTCCGGTGAGCGGCGCGGCGCGCACGATGTGGTTTACGGCGAAGGTGTATGAGTTGGCGGCGGAATTGTTCTTCGACCACACGGCGGAAGCGGCTTTGTTTTGCACGCGGCAGATGCACGTCGCCCAGGAGCGCGTGGAGAAGGCGGCGGCACTCGTGCGGGCGCATCTGGCGGAGCCGCTCACGCTGGAGGAGCTTGGGCAGCGCGTGGGGTGCAGTCCGATTTACCTGAGCCGCACCTTCACTGAGCAGATGGGCATGACGATCTCGCAGTTCTTGCGGCAGGTGCGGCTGGAGCGCGCGGCGGAGCTGCTGCGTTCCGGCAAGTTCAACGTCACGCAGGCGGCGCTCGAGGTCGGCTACTCCAGCGTCGGGCATTTCAGCACGGCGTTTCACGAGACCTTCGGCTGCTGTCCGGGTCTCTACCCGCTCCAGATGCCGGCGCAGCAGGCGGACACGGAATAGTGGCTGGCGGCACGGGCGGTAGCAGTTGTTCAGCTTGCCTCAGCCCCGTCGGACTTCATCCCCAAAAACGGACCCGCCGCCCCAACAGCAACTCGCGGGTCGGAGGTATTTGCGCGGCGGGCCGGTTGGGTTGGTGGTACTTAGGCGTGGTTGCCTTCTTCGCCGTGCTCCGCGCGGTCGAGGGCGAG
>JBJTAU010000218.1:0-8668 GCA_046090965.1 Limisphaerales bacterium
CGATGACCGCGACGGCAAGGGGGCTGCCCGAACCCCTATGCGCAGCGTGCGTCAGCAGGTCAATGACAGCGGCGACCGGCCACGGCTTGAGCAAGATCGCGCCGATGCCCGCGAGCATGAGCGCGAACACGCCGATGAGCCGGGCCCGCTCAGGGCGGAAGAAGTGCAGGGCGCGGAGGAACGTGGTCACGGGTTTCAGGAGAAGCGAACACGGAGGAGCCTCGGCCCACGCGCGCGCTCAATACTTCTTCGAGAACTTCTTGCGTGATTCGTCGTCAGTGGCGGCGGACTTAGCTGGGGCTTCAACCGCGGGCGCAGCGGCCGCGCTTTCGGCGGCGACCGGAGCTGGCGTGGCAGTGGGCGGAGCGGGAGCCTTCGCCCCCTTGTCTGCCTGCTCGATGGCCGCGACGAACGCCATGCGGGCGCCGACGAGGCTTTGCTTGAGCAACTGTTCCTCGTCCTTCGAGAGGTTGCCCTTGGTCTTCACTTCCAGCATTTCCAACTGGTCGATGAACATGCGCGCGCCTTCGAGGTCGGTGACGGTTTCACCAGTCTCGGGATGAGGCATCTGGCCCAGGAGCATGAGCGCCATCTGCGTGGTCTGCATGACCATGGAGGCGAAGTGCGCGGAGATGAGTTCGTCGCGGCTGGGAGCGGGATTGGACATGTCAGGATTCGGGTGGTGAAGCGGGAAAATCAGTGACGAGCAGAAGCTGGTGCAGGCGACGAAGGCGTTCGTCCACCTGCGGCGTTGCCAGCAGCATCTGGCGCGCGAGTGGATCGCCGATGAGCGTGCTGGCCACGAGGTCGGCGAGTTGCTCGGGGGACTTCACACGGGAGAGATGCTTGCCAAACTGCTCGAACGAAGCGTTCGCGAGCGCCTGCATTTGCTGCATCTGCTTGGCCTTCTCCGGATCGTCCGGGGTGGGGAGGCCGAGGTCGAAGCCTGCTTTCACGCGCTTGCGCACTAGGGCGCGGACCTTGCGGGCGATGGCGTCCGTGCCTTCCTCGGCCGGCGGCGAGGCGAGCGCGCGGATGGCCTCGACGCGATACGGCTTGAGACGCACAGTGCGGATGAACTCGATGCGCGCCAACCCCTCCAGCGTGAGCAAGCTGGTGCCGTCGAGTTGCCGCACGGCGGTGCTGACCAACCCGAGGCCACCGATGGACATGGGCGTCTCGCCCTTGGCTTTCGGGTTGCGGAGCGCGACGGCGAACATGCGTCCACCCTCGAGCACATCCGCCAGCATCTGCCGGTAGCGCGGCTCGAAGATGCGCAGCGGCAGCGTCATGCCGGGAAACAAAGTCGTTTCCGGCAGGATCATCCCGGGCACTTCAGCGGGCACTTTCACCGGGCGAAGTGTAAGCGAGGCGGCGGGCAAGGCAAGGGAAGGCCGGTCACACCTTCGGCCACAGCCGGACCCACACGCGTTGCGGCGACTCGATGAGAATGTCCCGCAGCAACGCCTCCATGCTCGCAGCCTTCGGTTCCTCGAGCCGCTGGCACAGCCAGAACGTCACGCCGAACACCAGCCCCGTCAGCGCGAAGAACAGGCTGTAGCGGTTCACCGACCAGCCGTGCCACGCCACGTCCAGCCCGCGCAACGAGTCGATCAGCACGCCCCAGAGAATCGGCGAGACGCCCAGCACCAGGCTGCCCACCACCGAGAACAGCGCGAAGAAATGGTCGCGGCCCATCACGGGAATGATCGCCATCGCGAGCCGCACGTTCGCCATGTTCACCAGTGCACCCGCCAGGCCCATGAGGAATTGCAACGTCACCACCACCGGGACCGCCGGCGGCAACACCCGGGCCGACATCGCCAGCCAGCCGGCCCCGATCACCACCCAGACCGCCATGCAGAAGAGCATCATCGGCCGGCTGCCGAGCCGGTCGAGGCGCGGCCCCAGCAGCCACAGGCTGCTCAAGCCGCCGAGGAACGCCGCGGACGTCACCAGCAGCACCCGGCCTTCGCTCATGCCGGCCTCCGTCTTCAGCCACGCCGTCGCGAACGCGCCCAACCCGCCCACCGCCAGCGCCCACGCGATGTTCACCCGGAGCAATTTCCGAAACGGCGGATGCTGCGAAATCGCCAGCCACGGCACCGGCTCGCTGGAGTTGCGCAACGACTCGGCGGGCGGCTCCACATCGGGGATGCGTTTGAGAAACACGAGACTTGCCGCGCCCATCGCCGCGCTGAAGACGTAGAGCGCCGTGAACTGCCACGGCGACGGCTGCTCCCCCAGCGCGAACGCCGCCAGCACGATCACAGTGAAGCCCGCGAGGTTCACGCACGCCGCGTCCCGGCCCAGATATTTGCCGCGCACATTTTCCGGCACCAGCGTGGTGATCCACGGCAGCCACGCGCAGCTCGAGATGCCGCGCGAGAGATTGAACGCGAACAGCAGCATCAGCATCAGCGAGAGCCGCGCCGTCGCGTCAATCACCCCGCTCAACAGCGGCACCACCGCCATCCCGCCGATGAACATCACGCGCATGCCCCAACCCGCATACACGAAGCGCCGGTAGCCCACGCGCCCGATGTGGCTTGCCGCCGGGATTTGGAAGACCGTGAGCAGCGGCATCATCCCCGTGATGATGCCCAGCACCGTGGCGCTCGCGCCCAGCGTCTTGGCGTAGAGAATCATCGGGCTGCCGCACACGATGGGAAACGACAGCGCGTTAAACGCCGCGAAGAGAAACGCGTTGTGCAACCCCGGCGGAAACTGGGCTTGGTCGGACGCGCTGGCGGCGGCGGGGTCGCTCACGGGCGCGCATTGGACGGCAAGCGCCGGAACGAGACAAGGGGTTTCAAGGCGTCATGGCCTGATCAAGCACGTCTCCCGCCGGCAGGAAACCGAGCAGCACCCCTGCCCTTGAACCAACCCTAACCGTGCTCCTTCCCCCTCACGATTTCAGGCTGGAGCGGGAGCAAGATCACGATCAGGAACCGGAGCCGAAAGCGTGGCCGCCGCAAAAACTCCTGTTGCGCTCCTTCCCGTCGCTCGTGTAGAAGCCCGCGCTATCACATGGGCAAAGCCCTCATCATCGCAGAAAAACCGTCGGTCGCCGGCGACATCGCCAAGGCGCTCGGCGGCTTCACCAAGGACAAGTCCGGCGAGTTCTACGAGAGCCCCACGCATGTTATCTCGTCGGCGGTTGGCCACCTGCTCGAACTCGGCGTGCCCGAGGAGCACGACGTGAAGAAGGGCAAGTGGACGTTCACCCATCTCCCGCACATCCCGCCGCGCTTCGCGCTCAACCCCATCGAGAAGTCCGCCGACCGCCTCAAGGTGCTCCAGCGCCTCATCAAGCGGAAGGACGTGGACACGCTCATCAACGCCTGCGACGCCGGTCGCGAGGGTGAACTCATCTTCCGCCGCATCACGGACTACACGAAGGCCAAGCAGCCCATCCAGCGGCTCTGGCTCCAGTCCATGACCGCCGGCTCGATCCGGGACGGCTTCGCGCAGCTCCGCACAGATGCCTCCATGCGGCCGCTCGCCGCCGCCGCCGAGAGCCGTGCCGAGGCCGACTGGCTCATCGGCATCAACGGCACGCGGGCGATGACCGCGTTCAACAACAAGACCGGCGGCTTCAATCTCACCACCGTTGGCCGCGTGCAGACACCGACGCTGGCTATCGTGGTCGAGCGCGAGGACAAGATTCGCAAGTTCGTCGCGCGCGATTACTGGGAAGTGCTCGGCACGTTCGACGCCAAGGCTGGTCAATACGAGGGCCGCTGGTTCGATGAGAAGTATCAGAAGAACACCGCCAAGGACGCCGACACCGAAATCAAAGCCGAGCGCCTTTGGACCAAGGCCGAGGCCGACGCGCTCGCCGCGAAGTGTCTCGGCAAGCCCGGCATCGTCACCGAGGAGAGCAAGCCCAGCACGCAGCTTTCGCCCGGCCTCTACGATCTCACCACGCTCCAGCGCGAGGCGAACGGCCGCTTCGGCTTCAGTGCGAAGAACACGCTCGGCCTCGCGCAGGCGCTTTACGAGAAGCACAAAGTCCTTACCTACCCGCGCACCGACGCCCGCGCGCTGCCGGAGGATTACATCCCCACGGTGAAGAAGACGCTCGACTCGCTCCGCGACCTCGCCGGCTACAGCGGCCCCGCCGAGAAGATTCTCACGAGCGACTGGGTGCGCCCGAACAAGCGCATTTTCAACAACGCGAAAATCTCCGACCACTTCGCCATCATCCCGACGGGCGTGCTGCCGAAGGGTTTGTCCGAGCCGGAGCAAAAACTTTACGACCTCGTCACGCGGCGCTTCCTCGCCGTGTTCTTCCCGGCGGCGGAGTTTTTGGAGACGACCCGCATCACGCGCGTTGAGGGCGAGCCCTTCAAGAGCGCCGGCAAGGTCCTTGTGAAGGCCGGCTGGCTCGAAGTCTATGGCAAGACCGCCGTCGGCGACGACGACGCGCCCAGCCTCGTGCCCGTCCAGCAGGGCGAGCAGGTGAAGACCGCGAACATCGAGGTGAAGGGCAGCCAGACCAAGCCCCCGGCGCGCTACACGGAAGCCACGTTGCTCGGCGCGATGGAAGGCGCGGGCAAGCTCGTCGAGGACGAGGAACTTCGCGAGGCCATGAGCGAACGCGGCCTCGGCACGCCGGCCACGCGCGCGGCCACCATCGAGGGCCTCATCTACGAGCAATACATCCACCGCAACCAGCGCGAGCTGGTGCCGAGCGCGAAGGCCTTCACGCTCATGGCGCTGCTCAACGGCCTGGGCATCTTCGAGCTGACCAAACCCGAGATGACCGGCGACTGGGAGTTCAAGCTCCGCCAGATGCAGCGCGGCCAGCTCGGGCGCGACGTGTTCATGGCCGAGATTCGCGCGCTCACGGAACACATCGTCGGCCAGACCAAGGCCTACGAGCACGACACGATTCCCGGCGACTTCGGCAAGCTCAACGTCCCGTGTCCCAAGTGCGGCGGCGAAGTCCACGAGAACTACAAGAAGTTCCAGTGCCAGAAGTGCGAGTGGAACATGTGGAAGACCATCCTCGGTCGCGCGTTTGAAATCGAGGAGGTCGAGACCTTGCTCCGCGAGAAGCAGGTCGGGCCGCTGCAGGGTTTCCGCAGCAAGCAGGGTTTCCCGTTCGCCGCCGTGATGAAGCTCTCGCCCGAGGGCGAGGCGAAGTTCGATTTCGGCAACGACCAGAAGGACGAGGAGAACGCCGCGCCCGTGGACTTCACCGGCAAGGAGCCGCTCGGCCAGTGCCCCAAGTGCAAGCAGGGCCGCGTCTTCGAGAACGGCATGAACTACATCTGCGAGCGCGCGACCGGCCCGAACCGCCAGTGCGACTTCCGCACCGGGGCCATCATCCTCCAGCAGGCGATCGACGCGGTGCAAATCCGCAAGCTGCTCGCGGAGGGCAAGACGGATTTGCTGAAAGGCTTCGTGTCGAAGAAGACCGGCCGCAAGTTCGAGGCGTTCCTGAAGTTCGACGGCGCGAAGGTCAGCTTCGAATTCGCGCCGCGTGTGCGGAAGTTCCCGGCCAAGGGCGCGAAGGCCGACGCCACGCCCGCCGTGAAGCTCGACTTCACCGGGCAGGAGCCGCTGGGCAAATGCCCCAAGTGCAAGGGCAACGTCTTCGAGGGACCGGAGACCTACCTCTGCGAGCGCAGCCAGCTCGACGCGAAACGCTGCACCTTCAAGACCGGCAAGGTGGTGCTGCAACAGCCCGTGGACCGCGAGCAGGTGAAGAAGCTCCTGGCCACCGGCAAGACCGACCTCCTCACGCAGTTCATCAGCAAGGCCGGCAAGCCCTTCCCCGCGCACCTCAAGCTCGCGGAGCGGGGGAAGGTGGAGTTTGAGTTTGAGGAGCGTTAGTCAAACAGTGGGAGGAGTCAGAGGGTGAAGTGTGCCGTAAGTGAGGTAGTCGAATGACCATGCCGAACCCAAACCAGAAAAAGCAGGACTCGCTTCTGCTTAAGGCATGTTAAGTCGTATGCCACCAAAACCTCCATGGCGATTTGTTGGCGCTCGCATCTTCGTCAACGGCGTGGTCGTTTTCATCCTATTCGCAATTGCCATCCCAAGCTGCTACGTGCCGGAAATTGGGCACCGTCCGGCATATTTCTTCTGGGCGGGACTCATCCCAACAGCACTTTTTTCCTGTTTGTTAACGTATGGGATTTGGCTCAAGAGATGACGGGACGCACGACGACGCATCGCTGCGCAGCCGCAACCTTCAGGTTGCGCGTCCCTCGCGCCGCTCCCCCCGCGCCGGCTGAAGCCTGCGACTGGTAGGGCGGGGTGTCCTCACCCCGCCGTCGGCCACCCACACGCCCTCGTCACTCGGCGGCGCGGTGAGGACACCACGCCCTACCAGCCGTCGTTTGGCCGATTTCGGCGTAAGTGGCTGATAATGGCGGTGTAATGCCGGAACCGGCCCGCCGGACGCCCTGGGAATTTCGCGAAAATCCCGGGATTCGCGGGACGGGGGGCGGGATTTTCCCACGGTTCCCGTCCGCCGCCTGACGGTTCCTGAGATTCGTCCGGCGAATCCCGGGATGCGTCGGACGGTTCCCCGGATTTTTCCGGCGGTGGTCGGGAATCGTCGGGCGGTGGTGAAGAATCTTCCGGCGAATCCCCGGCACCCTCAGACGAATCCTGGTGGAGCAATGAAATTCCCGGGAAGGAAGTGATGGTTCCTCGGATTTTTCCGCGCCCTACCAGCCGTCGGCTCACCAGCTCATGATGGGCAGCAGGGCGGCGTAGTCGTCGGTCCAGAGGGGGACGACCTTGGTGGACGGATCTGACTTCGCCGATTCGGTCCGGCTGGCGATGAGGGTCATCAAGTCTTTGTTCTTGCTCAGGAGCACCCAGGTGGAGCTGTATATCCACCAGTCCTTCTCGCCCTCACCGTCGGAGATGGAGAGGCGTTGGTAGCCGAATTCCTTGGCGACGTTTTCCACGACTGGCTCCAAGTCGAGGTAGCGGTTGGAGATGTGGATGGCGAGGACGCCGTCGGGGGCGAGGTGCTTGCCGTAGATGGCAACGGCTTCCTTCGTGAGCAGGTGCACCGGGATGGCGTCGCTGCTGAAGGCGTCCAGGGCCAGCACATCGAAGCGCTGCGGTTCCTCGCGCTCCATCGAGAGGCGGGCGTCGCCCATGATGACGTCCACGGTGCCGCCGAGGCTGCGGGTGTCGGTGATGAAGGTGAAGCGGTTGGTGGCGAGGCGCAGGACCTCGGAGTTGATCTCGTAGATGCGGACGTAGTCGCCCTTCTCGCCAAACGCGGCCGTGGTGCCGGTGCCCAAGCCCACGACGCCGATGCGTTTCTGCGGGCGCGGGAAGTTGCGGATGGCCAGGGCCACGCCGCTGTGCTCGCCGTAGTAGCTGGTGATGCGCCGCCGCTGGTCGGGGTCAGTGAGCTGGAAGCCGTGGGTGATGCGGCCGTGCTGGAGGAGGAGGTATCGCGAGCCGGGCGTGTCGGAACCGTATTCGAGCACGGACATGGCGCCGTAGAAGTTGCGCGTGGCCTCGACGACGTTGTCGCGCTCCTTGCTCTGGAGGTAGAAGGCTAGGCACACGGCCATGGCCACGAGCGAGCCGGCCATCCACGCGTGGAAGCGCCACCATTGGAAGTCCGGCACGCGGAAGTTGGGCAGGCAGACCAGCCAGATGAGCACCGCGCAGGCGGCGCAGGACCACGCCAGTTCAGCGTAAGTGTGGAAGACGTGCGGCGCGACCACACCCACGAGGAACCCGCCCACCGCGCCACCCACGGAAATCATCAGGTAAAAGCTCGTGAGCCAGCGCGGGTCCGGCTTCAGCGCGTAGAGTTCGCCGTGGCAGGCCATGCACGCGACGAACATCGTCAGGCAGAACGCCGGCACCTGCCAGCCGATGCCCACGTCGTTGATGTTCGCCAGCACGTAGATCAGCCAGCCGAAGCAGCCGACCATCGCAGGCAGGAAGATGGGCCGCCAATACCACCGCTGGGCGTCGAAGCAGAGGATGAACGTGAGCAGATACAGGCTCAACGGCAGGATCCACAGAAACGGAATCACCGCCACGTCCTGCGTCAGCTTGTTGGTCGTGGCCAGCAGCAGCGCGGAGGCGCAGGCGGGCAGCGCGAGCCAGAGGAATTTTTGCCGGAGCGAGGGCGGCGCGGCTGGTTCCTCCTCCTGGGCCACGCCGCTCGGGGGGATTTCCTCCGCCACGCCGCGCTTCCACACGAGCCAGACGCACCATGCAGCGAAGGCCGCGTAGGCAACCAGCCCCCAGCCCCACGAGAGCGCCTGCAGCTTGCGCGGCAGCCGCGGCTCGATGAGGAAGGGATACGCCAGCAGCGCGAGGAGGGAGCCGATGTTGGACAGCGCGTAGAGGCGGTAGGGCGACTTGCCGGGATGGAGGTGCGAGAACCACGACTGCATCAGCGGGCCGGTGGTGGAGACGACGAAGTAGGGCAGGCCGATGGTCGCGCCCAGCAGCAGCAGGATGTGCGTGATGGGGGCGTCGCCGGGCTTGGGCTTCCACGCCTCGGCGGGGATGATGGGCAGCACCGCGAGCGACACGAGCAGCAGCGCGAGGTGAACCACGGCCTGTCCGCGTGGCTTGAGCCAGCGGCTGAGGAAGTGCGCGTAAGCGTAGCCGCCCACCAGCACGAGCTGGAAGAAGAGCCTGCAGGTCGTCCACACGCCCGGCG
>JBJTAU010000219.1:0-4896 GCA_046090965.1 Limisphaerales bacterium
AGCCGCTCAATCCCGCCGTCGGCGACTGGCTGCTCGCGCGGCTGCATCCGCAAGGCGGCTTCACCGCCGTGCCCGGCGCACCGATGCCCGACCTGCTCTCCACTGCCACCGCGCTGCACGCGCTCGCGAGCCTCGACCGTCGGCTGACCACCACGCAACGCGAGCGCTGCCTCGACTTCGTGGATTCTCTCTGGTCAGCGGAAGGTGGTTTCCACGGCCACTGGGCGGACGACCATCTCGACGCGGAATACACCTTCTACGGCTTGCTCGCGCTCGGGCACTTGAGCGTGAGTTGAGCCTGCTTTGAAGTTTGACTGAGGCCGACGTTTGGGAGCGCGGCTTTCAAGCCGCAGCAACGTCCCTGCTCACCGAAAGCTTGGCTATTACAATTGCGCTCCGACCGTCTGCGGCATGAATGCCGCGCTCCCGCTCCTTCGGGGCGAAACTACTTCTTCGGCTTGAGCTTCAGCTCCAGCTCCGCCAGCCGCTGCTTCACTTGGTTCAACTCCGGGGAAGGCGGCAGCAAGGCAGTTAGCTCCTGCCAGGCGACCAGCGCGGGAATGTCGCGGCCCAGCTTAGTCAGCGCCTCGGCCCGCGCGAGCAACAAGCGAACGCGCTGCTGCGGCGTGGGCTGATTCGCGAGTGCCTTGTCCCAAGCCGCGACGGCCAGCTCGGGCTTCTCCAACTTGAGTTGCAAATCACCGAGCTTCTCGAGCAGGGCAGCGCTGGTTTTCGTCTCGGCCTGCTCGTTCAAGTAACCGACCATCTCGGCAGCGGAGGAGCCTTGCGCAAAGTTCAAGTTCACCACGCGCAGGTGCGACCACGCGAGGAGCGGGCTGCGGCGCTTGATCAAGTCCGCGTGCAACTCCGCCGGATGCCGACCAAACGGGCGGTAAAGCGGGTCGCCGACGACCGTGGTCTGCCACGAGAGCGAACCTTGCGCCGCATAAGCCGCTTCGCCAAACGTCCAGCCCGCCGCCGTGAGCCGGTGGAAGAACACGCCGAGGTCTGGCGTGCCGGCGAGAAACGGCTCTTCCACACAACCCATCGTCGCAGTCGCGCCCTTCGCGAGCAGCGGGCCGCACCAGTTCTTGTCCGTCGAGCGCAACGTGTGCGCGCTAAACGAGTGCAGGTGATACGCCACCGCGCCGGGCAGGAACTCCACCTTCTCGCGAGCGAACGGCCCGGACACGTTGCCGTCATACCAACCCGCGTAGAGGCCGACCTGACTGAGCGGAAAGCCGGCGGAGAAGGTCGGTGCGTTGTCTTCCAGCACGGTCTCAAAGCCGAAGCGCCGCACCGTCTCTGCCGCCTTGCGCAACCACTCGTCGCCGATCAAATAGCCGCCGTCGCGGATGCCGCGCGCATCGAAGGAGGCCCGGCCCCACAAGCCGTCGCGCTCCGCTTCGCGCGCCTTGTCCACAAGGCCACGCGCGATGGCGGCGGTCGGACCGTCCAGGCGCGCGACGAGCAGGATCCCGTTGGTCGGGTGCAGGGCAGCAGTGTTCGTCGCGGCGTAGTTGCGGTTCGGCAACGCGCTGGTGATCTGGTGTCGCCCAGCGGCAAGCGGCAGCACGGCGAGTTCACTGTCCACCGCTGCCTCGTTGCGGCGCAGCTCGGGCTGAACCTTGTCGGCGTTGGGTTCAGTGAAGGTGTTGTCGCGGGCGATCTTGAGCGGCACGCCGAAGCACAGGGCGGCGTAGCGGATGGAGGACTCGGTCACGGCGGGCGCGTTCGTCAGGTTGAACTCACGGGTGAGCGCGTCGTCGCGGAGTTTCCACAGCCCGCGCTCCGTCAGCGCTTTCAGCAACGGCTCCTGCAACTGCTCGCGGAATTCCTTCCGCGTCATCGTCTCGCCCTGTGGCAGCGGCAGGCCGATGACGTTGTGCGCCGGAACGCCCCGCGCGGTGAAGTAGTGGGAAGCAGTGGTCTTGGATTCCTCGATTGAGCTGTTGTAAACGACGATGGCGAAATCGCCGGGTGCGCCGAGAGCGGAACATGCGAGGACGAGCAGGAGGCCCACGAGCAAGCCGACGGCGTGGTGCGTGAGGGAAACCCGCCATTCGCGGTTGTCGAAATCTCTCACGCACCACGCATCACGTTTCATACCTCCACCCTCAGCCCATCCCACGCCAGCGCCACGCTCGGCGGCAGTTCCGCCTGGTCCACGTCGTGGTCGTAATGGTCGGTGAGGTGCGTGAGCCAAGTCTGTCCCGCACCGACGCGCCGGGCGGTCGTCAGCGCTTCGTCCAGGCTCATGTGTGTCCAGTGCGTGGTCTTCCAGAGCGCGTCGAGGACGAAGACCTTGACGCCGCGGATTTGCGCCAGCGCCGCGTCGGGAACTTCCTTGCAGTCGCTGCAATAAGCCAGCCGTTTGCGTCCGCCTTGCTCGAAGAGGAAACCGTGGCAGGGCGTTTTCCCGTGCGGCAAGGGCAGCGGCGTGATGCGTAAGTCACCGACTTCAAACGGCCCGTCGAACACGCGCGGAGACGGAATGAAATAGCCGCGCGAGTGCGGCCCGTCGTGGAAGGCATACAGGTAAATGCGGCGCAAATGCTCCATCGTCGCCGCGCAGGCGTGGATTGGCAGCGGCTTCTCCCCGGCGATCGCGCAGAAGCGGCGGCAGTCATCCATGCCCATGATGTGATCGGCGGGCGCGTGGGTGACCAGCACCGCGTCGAGCCGCGTGACGCCCTCGCGTAGGCACTGGAGGCGAAACTCCGGCGGCGTGTCCACCACCAGCCGCGCGTGCGGCGTCTCGACGTAGATGGCCGGCCGGGTGCGGTGATTCTTCGGGTTGGCGAGGAAGGGTGCCGGGTAATCCTTGCCGATGACCGGCACGCCGTTGGAAGTGCCGGTGCCGAGGAAAACGAGCTTGAACGACATCGCGCCGAAAGATTGCCTGCGCGACCGGAGCAAGTCAAAGACCCGCACGACCGGCAAAGGGCTTGACCGCTTTTCGCCCCACCCTACAGTCCGCGCAATTTGTTCGCGCACGGATGAAAGCAATTCTCGCCCTCGAAGACGGTTCAGTGTTCCACGGCACAGGTTTTGGCGCGCAAGCGTCGGCCTGCGGCGAGGTGTGCTTCAACACCTCCATGACCGGCTACCAGGAGATTCTCACCGACCCGTCCTACAAAGGGCAGATCGTGACGATGACCTACCCGCTCATCGGCAACTACGGCGTCAACGCCCAGGACATCGAGTCGTGGCGGCCACACGCGGCGGGCTTCGTCATCCGTGAGCTGTCGCCCGTTGTGAGCAACTGGCGCGCGGACTGGTCGCTCGACGAGTATCTCCAGCAAAACGGTATTCCCGGCATTCAAGGCATCGATACCCGCGCGCTCACCAAGAAGCTCCGCGTGCGCGGCGCGTTGAACGGCTTTCTCTCGACCGACCCGAAAGTCACCGAGGCCGAGGCGGTGAAGCGTGCGAAGGAATTCGTCTTCGTCGGCGTGGATTACGTGAAGGAAGTCACGCACAAGGAAGCCTTCGCGTGGGATCCGCAGGACCAGCAGAGCGCGGAGTTTGACGTGGTGCGCGGCAGCGCGAAGCTCGACGCGCGCAACCACCGCAAGCCGCTCCCGCCGGCGGACATTCCCATCGTCGCGTTCGACTTCGGGATGAAATACAACATCGCGCGCAACCTGCGGCAGACGGGCTTTCAGGTGCAGGTCGTGCCCGCGACCACCAGCGCCGCCGACGCGCTCAAGCACAAGCCCGCCGGCATCTTCCTCAGCAACGGCCCGGGCGATCCCGCCGCGCTCGACTACATCGTGCGCGAGGTGAAGACACTCGTGGACACGGGCATTCCCATCTTCGGCATCTGCCTCGGCAACCAGCTTCTCGGGCAGGCGTTCGGCGGAAAAACTTTTAAGCTCAAGTTCGGTCATCGCGGCGGCAATCAGCCGGTGAAAGACCTCGAATCCGGCCGCGTGGAAATCACCTCGCAGAACCACGGCTTCGCGGTGGACCCCGCGTCGCTGCCGTCGGATGTGGCCGTGAACCGCATTAACCTGAACGACCAGACGGTCGAGGGGATGCGGCACAAGACGAAGCCAATCTTCTCCGTGCAGTATCACCCCGAAGCCTCGCCCGGCCCGCACGACTCGAACCCGCTCTTCGCCGAGTTCCGCCGGCTCATCGAGAGCAAGTAGGAGACGACGTGAGGAGTCTCTGATTCTCTGCCCGCGGATTGCGCGGATGACGCGGATGGGAATTCTGCCTTGTCTTGTATCCGCGTTATCCGTGGGCAAAAATATGTCTTCTCTCTCCACAGAACTCCACGCGCTCCTCACGCAGCCCGGCACCGCCGCGCTCGGCCCGGCGGCGCGTCCCGGCACACTGGGGCAAGGCGAGTTGAACCGCGCGCTCGACGAGTTGTTTCGCCAGCACGGCCAACCGGCTAAGGTCGAACTCATCCGCTCGCTGCTGCTGCTTTGGCATGACCATCTCGACGCCTCGCACGTCATCGCGCAGGGCATTGAGAATCCGGACGGCAGCCTTGTCCACGGCATCATGCACCGGCGCGAGCCGGACTACTGGAACTCGAAGTATTGGTTCCGCCGCGTGGGCCAGCACGCGTGCTTTACGGACCTGGCGAAGCGCGTGGATCCGCTGCTTGCGTCGGACACGAAGCTCGCCGCGCAACTCCTGCCGCGTCGCGCGTGGGATGCCTTTGCCTTTGTGGATGCAGTGGAAGCCGCCGCCAGCAAGCCCGCGACCGATGCGCGGCATCAACTTCTCCGCCAAGTCCAGCAGGCCGAAACCGAGGCGGCGTTGGATTACTTCCTGAAGCCTTTAGCACACAACCGTCGCGTTTGTTTGACAGCTTTCAACTTCATTTCTCGAACGGCCACCGTTTATTCTCCCTCGCCCCCACTGGGGGAGAGGGCC
>JBJTAU010000220.1:0-7147 GCA_046090965.1 Limisphaerales bacterium
GGCATGATCATTGACGTGCGGTTCAACCGGGGCGGCAACATCTCGGACACGCTGATCGACTGGCTGGAGCGCAAACAGCACGGCTGGTATCGCCCGCGCGACGAAGGCCCCGAGGCCGCGCCGAACCGCTCGTGGGAAAAGCCCGTCATCGTGCTGATGAACGAGCACAGCTACTCCAACGGCGAGATGTTCCCCTACGCCATGCGGCAGCGCGGCATCGCCAAGCTCGTGGGCATGCCCACGCCCGGCTACGTCATCTGGACGTGGGCCATGCGCCTGACCGATGGCACCGGCGCGCGGATGCCGCAGGGCGGCGTCTTCCGCATGGACGGCACCAACATGGAGAACCAGGGCGAGCAACCCGACGTGCGCCTCTGGCTCACGCCCGAGGACTGGCTCGCGCAACGCGACCCGCAGCTCGACAAGGCGATCGAAATGCTGCTGCCAAATCAGAAGGCGGAAGCGAAGTGACTCCGGCAGCGCGGCGTTCCGCCGTCCTCGCAACTTTCAGTTGCGAAGCGGAAGCGCCGGCGTGAGCCTGCGACTCCAAGCGCGAAAAATCACGGCTTCGGCTGCGCTTGCGCGGCGGCGCGTTGGAGCATGTTGCGCAGGTCCTTGTCCGCCTCGCGGAAGGCGTCGAACAACACCTGGTTGCCCTGCACGAACTCCTGCTGGAGGTAGCGCTGGGTCAGCGCGTAGCGGTTGGCGATTAGCTTCAGGTCCTCCGGCGTGAGCTGCTTCCGGTTGCGGATGCCGTCCTGATTCAGATCTTCGACGAGGTTTCGGATGGGGTCACCTTGCAAAGCCGGGTCGCGCACGGCCTGTCCGAACATCTGAAGTGCCTGGTCGTTCGCGCCCACAAACGCGAGCGCGCTGCGGACCAGCGGCTCCTTCACGGCGGCATCGGCCGCCCGCGGATCCAGATACGCCTGCGCGACGACCGGCACGATCTTCTCGCCCAGCGTGTGCTCCAGATACTTGAGCGCCGCGCGGTCGAGGCCACCGCCGGCGGCGAGTAGTTGCCCCTGCGCGGCCCCAACTTGCGAGGTGTCGTTGAAGAAGGCCAGCACGCCGTAGAGGTAGTTGCGGTCGTTCTTGTCCAGCGCGGCGGCCTCGGCGACGGGGTTGGCGAGCAACTCCTTCGCGGCGGCAATCGCTGTGTCGCGATGACGGCCCGGCGCGAGTTCCTCCAGCACGCGCGCGAGGTAGGCGATTTCCACGCCGCGCGCCGTGGTCTTCAGGACGGCGGCCAGTGCCGCCTCAGCCTGCGGACCGCCGATGCGCCGCAGCGTGTCGAACAAGCCCAGGCGGAGGGACGGCGGCAGGAGGAAGTCCGTCGGCACGTTGCCGTCGCGCGAACCCTTGGGCGAACCGGACTGAAATTCCAAATCCTCATTGCGCGCGAGGAATGCGCGGATGGCCGGCAACGCGGCCTCGCCGGCGTCCACAAGGCTCTCGAACTCGGGGAGGAGACGCTTCAACTGTCGGTTCGGCGGCTGACCTTGGCCCGGGGTGGCGGACTTGGAGGCCAGCAGGCGCGCGATGATGGCTTCCGAGTCCGGCTTGGCCGCGACGGCGATGACTTCAGGGGCAGCAGGGGCCGACGCGGCGGGTGGTTCGCTGACGACGGTTTTGCCCTTCGCCTTCTTGAGCGCAGCCTCAAGCTGGGTCTTCTCGTCGGCCCACTGTGCCTGCGCATGGGCGAGCGCGGCCCGGTGGCGGATGGCCTCGCGGTTGGCGACGAAGGAAGCGGTGGCGAACACGACCACGCCACCCAGGAGCAGGGCTGCGAGCAAGGCTTTCATGCGATGCTCACGAGTAGTCGAGCCGGCGCGGCGCGGCAAGCGGGATTTGGTCTTCCTTACCGCACCACCTCGAAGGCGAGGCCCTTGAGATACTCCGTCTCCGGGATGCTGGGGATGAACGGATGATCCGGCGATTGGCTGAACGTCGCGACGCGCCGCAGCACGCGGCGGGTGTCGAACGCGGCGGCGAGCACCATGTGCTGGAACGACACCGCGTCCACGTGGTGCGAGCAGCAGAAGGTGGCGAGCAGGCCGCCGGGCTTGAGCAGCTTGAGCGCGCGCAGGTGGATTTCCTTGTAGCCGCGCAGCGCGTCGGGCACGGAGGCGCGGTTGCGCGTGAAGGATGGCGGGTCCAGCACGATGGCGTCGAATTTCGGGATGACCTTCTCGTGCGGACCGACGTTGGTCTGCGCTTTGAGCCAGTCGAAGACGTTGGCGGCTTCGAACGAGCATTTGTCTGCGAGGCCGTTGGCGGCGGCGTTGCGCGTCGCGGCTGCCACGGCATCGGCGCTTTGGTCGAGGCCGTGGACGTGCGCGGCTCCAGCACGGGCGGCGTGCAACGCGAAGCCGCCGAGGAAGCTGAAGCAATCGAGCACGCGCGCGTTTGGCGTAAGCGCGATGAGGTCGGCGGTGCGTTGGTAGTTCGCCTGCTGGTCGAGATAGAGACCCGTCTTGTGCCCGGCGCGGAGGTCGGTCTCGAACTTGAGGCCGTTGAGCGTGACCGTCACGGGACCGTCGAGCGTGCCATCGAGCAGGCCGTTGGCTTCGGGCAGGCCCTCGAACTTGCGCGAGGCCATCTCGTTGCGCTCCACGATGGCGCGCGGGTTGAAGATGGCCTTGAGCGCGGCGACGATGAGCGGCTTGCGCACGTCCATGCCCAGCGCGGAGGTCTGCACCACGAGCACGTCGTCGTATTTGTCCACGATCAGGCCGCTGAGAAAATCGCCCTCGGCACTGACGACGCGGAAGGAAGTTGCGCCTGGCAGATGCCGCTGGCGAACGGCCAGCGCGGCGCGGATGCGCGACTCGAAAAACGCCTGGTCCACCGTGACGTGCTCGGGGGTGATCACGCGGACGGCGATCTTGGACTGCGAGTTGTAGAGGCCGATGCCGAGCCAGTGCTTGCGGTGGTCGTTCACCTCCACGAGGTCGCCGTCCTTGATGCCGGGAGCCACATGCATGATGGCTCCCGCGTAGATCCACGGGTGGCCGGCGACGATGCGGTCCGCCTCGCGGGGTTTCAGAATCACCAAGGGCAGGGCAGGGGAGGTGGGAGTCGAGTTCATGTTTGTAAACAAGTTGGGAAGGGCGGGAGCGGGATCAAGATCAAGCCGCACAGCAGGAGCCGCCGCACCACCACTTCGCCGGCTCCTCGCCGCAATCTTGCTCCTCCCCGGTCGTCCGCCGCTCTGGGCAGTTCCTTGATCTGAATCCGCCGGTATTCCATCGTGCCGCGGTCGGCTTCGAGGCCGATGGGGCCGGTGGGCGGGAGCTTGAGCGCGGCTTCCAGCACTTCGCCGTTGCACGTGCAATGCGCGACGCCGTCCTTCACTACGACCTCGATGACGTTCCAGTCTTGGGCCTTGTATTTCTTCAGCTCCTTGTAGGGGCCGGCCACGAGGTAGTCGCGGCACTGGAGCTGGGGCTTGCGCAGGAAGATGCCGCTGTCCGCGTTCACGGCGGCACGGAACTCGAGCTTGAGGATGAAGTCCTTCGGAAACTCCTTCGTGGTATAGAGCTGGCGCAGGCGCGGGCCTTTGCCCTCGGCGAAGGGATTGACCGTGAGCGATTCTCCTTTCGCCGTGTAGCGTTCGTCGCTGGCGTTGGTCTTGCCATCGAATGTCTCGGCGGGCTTGAACTCCTTGTCGCGATAGCCCCAGCCGGTGAGGTCCTTGCCGTTGTAGAGGCTGGTGAAGCCGGGGTCAGGCTTCCACGCGTCGGCGGCGAGCGCGGAGGCAGCGGTGAAGCAGAGGGCGGCGGTGAGTTGGAGGAAGGTAGCGCGTTTCATGGGAAGCAAGGTCGAGAACACGCGGCGGATTAAAGGAGCAAAGTCTGAATCCGGCAAGCCCCCTTCGCGGCTCCCTCGGCGGCTCAACCGAGCACGAGTTTGCGGTCCGCCGCTTCCAGCGTCTTCCACGCGCCAGTCGGCAGATCGCCCAGCCAGAAGCCACCCACTCGCATCCGCACCAGCCGCAAGGTCGGGTGGCCGACGGCGGCAGTCATGCGCCGCACCTGACGGTTTTTGCCCTCGATGAGTTCTAGCGCGAGCCAGCAGTCCGGCACGCTCTGGCGCACGCGGATGGGCGGGTCGCGCGGCGGCATTTGCGGTTGGGGATTGAGCAACCGCGCGCGGCAAGGCAGTGAGTGACGTTCTTGGATGACGACGCCTTGCGCCAGCTTGCGCAGTGAGTCGGCGGAAGGAATTCGTTCCACCTGCACCCAATACTCGCGTTCGTGGGCGTTGCGCGGATGGAGCAGGCGTTGGTTCAACTCCGCCTCGTCACTGAGCAGCAGCAAGCCCTCCGAGTCCGCGTCCAGCCGGCCGATGGGATAGACGCGCGGCGGGAAGCCGAACTCCGCGAGCGTGCGGAACTTCGAGCCGGGCTCCGGCGTGAACTGCGAGAGGACGCCGTAGGGCTTGTGGAAGGCGAGGAGCACGGCACTCAGGGCGTCAGCGCGGGCAACTGGTTCAGCGTCGTGCGCCGGACGATTTCGATTTCCTCGTGCTTCTCCGGGTAGTCGAGGTGCAGCGAGAACATGAAGCGGTCGAGCTGTGCCTCGGGCAACGGATACGTGCCTTCCTGCTCGATGGGGTTCTGCGTGGCCACGCCGCGGAACGGGTCCGGCAGCGCGCGCGAGTGCCCGCCGACTGTCACGCGGCGCTCCTGCATGGCTTCGAGCAAGGCCGACTGCGTCTTGGGCGGCGTGCGGTTGATTTCGTCGGCCAGCAGTAGGTTCGCGAAGATGGGGCCGGCCTGATACTCGAACTCCAGCCGCCGGTCGCGCTCCTGGAGCAGCTCCGAACCGATGATGTCCGCGGGCATGAGGTCGGGCGTGAACTGGATGCGCTTGAAGCTCAGGTGCAGTGCCTCGGCCAGCGCCTTCACGAGCAGCGTCTTGGCGAGGCCGGGCACGCCGACCAGCAGGCAATGGCCGCGCGCGAAGAGCGAAATGAGCAGCAGCTCGATGATGCGCTCCTGCCCGACGATGACTCGGCCCAACTCCTTGGTGAGACGTTCGTGAACTTCCCGCACAAACGCTGGTGAGATTTCGCTCATGCAATTCCTTCGATGTTCCCTTTGGGGTTGCGCGGACGGTAGCGAAGCGGAGACGAAGCGCCAGAGGGAAGTTCACCAGCTCGCTCCGTGCTTTGGAGCTCCGGTCGCTCTGAAAAATCCCTTGGCTCGGACAGCGTATGTCCCACCTGCCCGCGTAGGTTCGTGCAAAAGAAAGACGAACTATGAAGCACCAAATGGAACTGACCCTCGCCAAGGCAACCCCCGCCTTTCGCCGCGCCGCGCGCCGCCAGCGCCGACTGCCCAGCGCGCACTGGTGGTTCGACCAGATGCGCAAGGCGGTGGACGAAGCGATGGAGTGGCAGCCCGCTCCACCCGTGCGGCCGGAGCAGACGCACCTGTTGCTGGCGGCCGGTCCGCGCAAGGCGGCGTGAACGGGGGGCTATTTCGCCGTCGGTCGGCCCTTGTATTTCTCGTAGAGCCGCGTGTGGCGGCTGTCGAGCGACACCTCGCGGCCCGCAATCCACATCCGTTTCACGTTCGTGCGGAGGTCGAGGATGTTGCCGTCGCTGGCGAAGAACGTCGCCTCCTTGTCCGCGTCGAGCGAGCCGAGCCGCTTCTCCAGGCCGAGCACTTGCGCGGGATACAGGGTGATGCCTTTCAGCGCTTCGGCTGGCGGCAAACCAAACGCCACCGCCTGTGCGGCGGCATAAGGCAGGTTGCGCGCATTCGCAGCGGACATGGAACCGAGTCCCTCGCTGAACAGCACCTTCACGCCGGCTTGGTGCAACGTCGCGGCGCTCTTGAAATGGGCGTCGTAAGCATCCGTGTCGCGTGCGGGCTGGTCGAAGGTGGTTTCCAAAATCACGGGAACTTTCTTCGCCGCGAGTTCTTCCGCAACGCGCCACGCGTCGCGCCCGCCGGCGATGGCGATCTTGTATTTGCGCGACTCGGCCCAAGCGACTGCGGCCTTGATTTGCCGGGCATCGTCGGCGTGGACGATGAGCGGCAACTCACCGCGCACGAAAGGAAGCATCGCCTCCCACGCGGGCACTTTCGCAGCGGCCTTGCCCGCCTTCGGCGCGAGGCCGCGCGCGTTGGCGTAGGCGTGCGCCTCGGCGAAGAAGTCGTCGAGTTCCTTGATGCGCTTGGTGCGTTCCTTGGCTTGATCCTCGGGCGACTTCGCCTTGGAGCCGCGGGCGAGTTCGTTGGGCGCGACGTTCGGGTTCATCGCCGGCCAGAAAACGTGGAGCGCCACGGGAGCCTTGACGGTCATCTCCTCCATCGTCCAGCCCGCAAGCGAGATCACACCGGACTGCCCGCTCACCATGCCGCCGAGCGGCAACACCAGCGCGTGCGTGATGCCGTTGGCGCGCGCGACCGGGATGAGCTCCGAGTCCGGGTTCACCGACAGCCACGCGCGCACGTCGGGCGTGAACGTGCCGGTCTCGGTAGTGTCCTGCGTGGCGCGCACGGCGGAAATCTCCGTGAGGCCCAGCGAACTGGTCGGCAGGATGAGGCCGGGAAAGAGGTGCAGCCCCTTCAAGTCCACCGTGCGGTCCGCCTTTGCCTCCGGCGTGGCCTTCGCGACGGAAACAATCTTTGTCCCGCGCGTCAGCACGAAGCCGGGCGCGAGCGTCTCGCCGGAAACGGTATGCACCGTCGCGCCCGAGTAGAGGACAGTTTCCTCGGGCCGCCACGGAGCCAGGAGCGCTTTGGTGCCCACGCTGAGGCCGCCCGGTTCGAGTTGCGCGGCGGCATTCGACAGCAGCGCGCCCAGCAAAGCGGCCCAAACCGGTAGAGACTTCGTCACGGACATGGCGGCGGTTATCGCCCTGACCGGTGGGAAGCGCAAGCCCGGCGCAAGCCCGGCTTGCCTCGCTTCGCGACTTGGGGAAAGCTCCGCCGCACAAATGAAGAAGAAAGCTGCCGCCAAATCGCAATCTCTCGAACGTCAATGGTCCTCCATCGTGGTGGATGGGGCCGAGCGCGCCGCCAGCCGCGCGATGCTCCACGCCGTCGGGTTCAAGCGCGAAGACTTCCGCAAGTCGCAGGTCGCCGTGTGCTCGACTTGGAGCCAGGTCACGCCGTGCAACATCCACATTG
>JBJTAU010000221.1:0-2712 GCA_046090965.1 Limisphaerales bacterium
CTTCAATGCCCGGCGGCACCACGCCCGCCGCGATGACGGCGGCCTTGAGCAAGCCGAGATAATCTTTGGCGAAGTCGAACACGTCCGACAGCGCCGTGATGTCCGCCGTCGCGCCGAGGTCCACGGAAGTCAGGCGGAGCACCGGCTCGTCCAGCACGCGCAGCCACGCGCTGACCGGCGGGCGCGGCGCGGCGTCGCGCCCGTGGACGCCGAGGTCCACGGAGACGTTGAGCACCTTCGCGCCCTCGGGGAAATCCATGCCGAGGAAAAAGATGTCGCTCCACGCCGAGTGCGTGAGGTCCATCCGCACGGGCGTCTGCTCGCGAAGAATGGGATACGTGCCGTCGGGCGCGCGCTGCAGCAACTCGGGCCGGAGGCGCAGCGGCTGATCAGCGGGATGGCCGACGCGGAACATCCACTGGTTGCCGCGCACACTGCGGACGCTGCGACGCACCTGGTCCGCGAGCGTTTGGAAGGCGAGCCGGTGGTAGGCGCTGGCCAGCGCGGAGCAAAGGCCATCGCTCGGCCCGTGCGCGTTCTGCGCGGCGAGGAAGGTGTCGATGGCTTCTTCAAAACGCCGGTGAAGCAGTTGCTCGAAACCACTGAACGGGATCAGTCCCGACGACTCCTGACTTCTGGCTTCTGACTTCTGAATTCTCTCCGGCAGAAGAAAGCGATGAATGGCGTAGAGGAAAAAAAGCGCGCGGACGCGCTCGTAAAGATTGTCCGCACGACGGCGGAAGGCGTCGAGCTCCGCGCACTCGGCGAGCAGTTCGGCAGCGGAGAGTTCGCGGCAATGCGCGTCGAGCGAGGCATTGCGCTGGGCAGCTTTGCGAGCGGTGATGAGTTTGGTGAGCATGAACGGCTGCGCGTGTTTCGAGCGATTATGCGCTGATCACTTCACCCGCTGCGCCAACAGTTCCACCAAGCCAGTCAGCACTTCATCCCGGTCCTCGCCGCTGAGAGCGAGCGCGAGCTGCGCGGTGAGCAGGCCGTAGTGCGCGCCGATGTCGTAACGGCGGCCGGTCAGTTCGGCGGCGAGGTAGCGCTCCTTGCGCGCGAGCTTTGCCAGCGTGGCGGAGAGGTGGACCCCACCGCGCGCACCGGCGGCGGCGACTTCTTCCGCCAGCAACGCCATCACCGTCGGCGTGAGCACGTGCATCCCGAAGAAGCACAGGTAGTGGCCTGCGCGCAGGCCGGGGACGATGAGCCGCTGCTCGGCCTCGGTGGGCGTGGGCTTCTCGGCGACCTCGGTGATTTCGTAAAGGCCCTTGCGTGCAGCGACGAGGCGTCCGCCGACCGCGCCGTAATAGGGCAGCTTGCTCTCGTGCGTGGCCTGCACGGCGGAGACGGCGCAGTCTTCCTTCGCCGCGACCTCGACGAGCTGTTGCGCGCACCGGCGCACTTCGCCGCTGACGTAGAGATGGTCGCCCACGAGCAGGAGGAACGGCTTCTTCCCGGTGAACTTCGCCGCGCACGACACCGCATGACCGTAGCCGAGCGGCTGCTTCTGCTCGACGAACTCCAGCCGCTTCGCGTGCTCGCCGGCGGCGGCGCGGTAGGCCTTTTCATCGCCGGGGCAGACCACGACGCAGAGTTCCTCAATCCCCGCCGCGAGGACTTCTTCGATGATGATGGCCAGAGCGGTTGTGGTTTGCCCGTCGCGGTCCACGAGCGTTTGCAGCGGGAGCGTGCGCTGGCTCTTGCCGGCGGCGGTGATGATGGCGCGTTTGATGTCCATGTGGGGAAAGTGATTGGTAATTAGTGCTTAGTCAGGAGTGCGGGCGCGCTGTTGGAGTGTGACGGGAACTCGGATTGGCTGCCAGTCAGGAACAGGAGCAAGTAGCGCGGACGGCACGCGATTACTGAGCACTAATTACTGATCACTTTCCGGATTCCCTCACAGCAGCCCCTGATACGCCAGCCACAGCGAGCGGTAATACTTCATCACGCGGATCGGGTCGGTGCTGGGCGGAATCTCGGCGAAGGTGAAGCCGGTGAAGCCGATCTCGTTCAAGCCGGTGAGCAGCTTGCGGAAGGGATATTCCTCCAGATACAGGTCGCGCATGTGGACGGTGAAAATCTTGTGCTTCACCAAGTTGAAGTTCGCGTCCCAGCCGTCGCCGAAGATGTCGGACTGGTTGGAGTTCCAGCAGAGGCCGACGTTCTTGTGATCGGCGTCGTCGAGGATGGTCTTGATGTGGGGGACAAGATTGGTGCCGGTGCCGTGGACTTCGAGGCGGATTTGCTGGCCATGCTGCGCGCCGAAGTCGCCAAGCTCGCGGAGGGACTTGCCGATTTGGTCGAGCGTCTTCTCGACGGGAACTTCCTTCGGCAATGCGTTCGGGCGGACCTTCACACCGGTCGCGCCGACGTCTTCGCCGAGAAGGATGTATTCCTTCGTGGCTTCGATGTCCTTGCGGAGTCTGGCCTGGTCAGGCGTGTGGTAGTCGAACGCACTGCCGAGACTCCACAGCTTCACGGGCGAATCGGCGAAGCGCTTCTTCACCTCGGCGCGCTGTTGCTTGGTCAGGTCCACCTCCACCTTGTGCGCATGGCCGGTGCGCAGTTCGACGCCCTCGAACTTCGCCTCCGTGCAGTTCTTGAGGGTGGTCGCGATGTCCCACTCCGCGCCGAGGTTGTAAGTGACCATGCCAAGATGGTGCGGCGACTTGCCGGTGACGAACGAGGCCGCGGGCGCTTTCTCCTTTT
>JBJTAU010000222.1:0-6181 GCA_046090965.1 Limisphaerales bacterium
CCGCACTGTTCAGCGGAACGATCGCGACGACCGTCGCGCTCTTCCTCACCGTGGCCGGCGTCGAGTTCGTGAAGCAGGAAAGGGAGAGCGGCAATTTCCTCGTCAGCACGATGCCCATCTGGTGGGTGCAATCCATCACCCCCATCGGCTTCGCGCTGGTAACGTGGCGGCTGTTGTGGAACGCGTCCCCCAAGTGGTGGGGCCGCCTCGTCGTTTTCGTCGCGAGTGGCGCGTTGGTGTGGCTCGTCACGCATCCGCCCACGGATCCCGCGAAGCTAGTCTGGCCCGCCATTGCTGCCTTGATTGTGGCGACCGTGCTGGGCGCACCCATCTTCGTCACCCTCGGCGGCGCGGCGATGATCCTCTTCTGGGGTGAAGACCTGCCCATCGTGGCCGTGGCGATCGACCATTACCGGCTCGTCACCAATCCCACCCTGCCGACGATTCCACTGTTCACCCTGGCCGGCTATCTCCTCGCGGAAGGCGGCGCATCCAAGCGGCTCGTCGCCGTGTTTCACGCTTTGTTCGGCTCCGTGCGCGGTGGCCCGGCCATCGTCACGGCGCTGGTTTGCACGTTCTTCACCTCCTTCACCGGCGCGAGCGGGGTGACGATCCTCGCGATGGGTGGCTTGCTCATGCCCGTGATGCTCGCGGCGCGCTACTCGGAGCGCAACGCCCTCGGCCTGCTCACCGGTTCGGGCGCGCTGGGGCTGCTCTTCCCGCCGTCGCTGCCCCTGATCCTCTACGCGATCATCGCCGGCTCCAAGGCGCAGGCGGCCGGCGTGACCATCGAGAAGATGTTCCTCGCCGCCCTGCTGCCCGGCTTGCTGCTCGTGGCTCTGACCGCGTGGTGGGGTGTGAGCCGCGGTCCGAAGGAAGATGCCGACCGGCCCAAGTTCAACGGCGCCGCCGCCCGCGCGGCCATGTGGGAGGCGAAGTGGGAACTCGCCGTGCCGTTCGTCGCGCTCATCGCGCTCTTCGGCGGCTTCGCCACCCCGGTCGAGGCGGCGGCGGTCACGGCGCTATATGTCTTTATCACCACTGTCTTCATCCATCGCGACCTCAAGCTCACCGTCGATATCCCGCGCGTGCTGACCGAGTGCGGCCTGCTCGTGGGTGGCGTGCTGATGATCCTCGGCGTCGCATTGGGCCTGACCAACTACCTCGTGGACGCGCAGATTCCCGCCAAGGCCGTCGAGTGGGTCACCGCCACCATCCACTCCAAGCTGCTGTTCCTCCTGGCGCTGAACATCCTGTTACTCCTCGTCGGCTGCTTCATGGACACCTTTTCCGCCATCGTGGTCATCGTGCCGCTGCTCGTGCCGCTGGGCTCGGCGTATGGGTTGGACCCGTTGCACCTGGGCATCATTTTCCTCGCCAACATGGAGTTGGGCCTGCTTGCGCCGACGGTGGGCATCAACATCTTCCTGGCCTCCTACCGCTTCAAGAAACCGGTGATGGAAGTCTCGCGCGCCGTGCTGCCGATGCAGGCCGTGCTCATCGTCGGCGTGCTGCTCATCACCTACTTCCCGCCGCTAACGACGTGGCTGCCGGGCTGGCTGGGGAGGTAGCCGGAGTCGCGCGAAGCCCGCAAAGGAGCCGAAGGGCTCGACTCCGCACCCTTCGCGGGCTTCGCGACAGTTTCCAGTTCCGGAACGTTGCTCTGGCTGGGCAGCGCCCGTAAAACCCGTAAAACCCGGGTTGCCCTTCCTTTGATTTTCGCCTACAGCATTGCGGAACCGCCACGATCATGCGCCTGCGAAACTTGCTTCCCATCCTGCTCTCGCTGTCCGCGTATGCGGCCGCGCCTTCGGCTGAACTCGCGGGCTACCGCACCGTCGCCACGGCCATCACCACCACACTCTCCAAGACCAGCTCTGCCGCTTCCGGCCAGTCCGGCTACCTCGGCATCCACGTCGCGCCGGACCCGAAGGGAAAGCTCATCATTGGCGAGGTCGCCGAGAATTCCCCCGCCGCCAAGGCCGGTGCACAGGCCGGCGACGTTCTCCTCAAGCTCGACGGCCAGCCCGTCACCTCCGCCGATGCGCTCCGCGACGCGCTCCAGCGCAAGGCCCCCGGCGACTTCGCGCAACTATCTGTGCGGCGCGGGACAAAGTCACTTGACCTGCTCGCCACGCTCGGGGCAACCAGCCGCCCGCGCAAAGTCGGCGAGCAGCGCGCGGTCATGGGCATCCGCACCGGCGAAGTGACGGACCAGGGCGCGCCGATTTCGTCCGTCAAGGGCGGAATGCCGGCGGACAAGGCCGGGTTGAAGGCTGACGACATCATCGTGAAGCTCGCCGGCGCCGTGCTCGCCGCCGGTCAGACGGTGAGTGAATTGCTCGCGGACAAATCGCCCGGCGACACCGTCAGCGTCGTCGTGCGGCGCAAAGGCGAGCAGCAGGAATTCCAAGTCACGCTCACGGCGGACACGACCACGTCCACCGGCGAGGAGCCGCGCGTGCTGTGGAGGAAGCCGGGCTACAAGCTCGCCATCATCGGTGTGGAGTTTTCCGACACGAAGCACAACGATGCAGTGAACATGGGCGCGTGGGAGCAGGCGATGTTCAGCACCGGCTCCTACACGAAGACCAACGCCACCGGCCAGACGGTCTATGGCAGCTTGCGCGATTACTATCTCGAGCAGTCCGTTGGCTATTTGAAGGTGGACGGGCGCGCGTTCGACTGGTTGGAGATGGGCAAGAAGCGCGGCGACTACTCGCAGGCCGCGAGCGCCACGGCGAAGACTGCCTTCCTCACCGAAGCACTCGATCTGTTGCTGAAGCGCGATGGAACGGACGCGCTGAAAGACTTCGATGGCATCGCGTTCATTTATGCCGGCGACCGTTACCCGAACGTGAATCGCGGCAGCCTCTACTGGCCGCATCGCGGCACCGTGAAGCACAAGGGCAAAAGCTGGCCCTATTTCATCTGCGCCGAGGGCGGGCGGCGGATGGGGAACATCAGCGTCTATTGCCACGAGTTCGGCCACATGCTCGGCATCCCGGACCTCTACGCGCGCCCCGAGAACCCCGGCTCCGAAGGCTTGGGCAACTGGTGCGCGATGTCGAACCAGACACCCTACGGCCGGCCCCAGCACTTCAGCGCATGGTGCAAGGAGCAGCTCGGCTGGCTCAAACCGGCGGTGCTCGACCCGACGGTGAAACAGAAGCTCGTGCTCGCGCCCATCGAAGGCTCGACCAACGAATGCTACAAGGTGCTCATCCGCCCCGACGGCAGCGAATACGTGCTGTTGGAGAACCGCCGCAAGTCCGGCTTCGACGGCAGCCTGCCGGCGGAGGGCCTGCTCATCTGGCGCATCGTGGGCGGTCGCGTGATCCTCGAGGAGAGCCACGGCGTGGAGGGGCCGAGCGGCCCGCGCGTCTTCCTGCCCGCGGTGCCTTATCCCAGCGCGGCGAACGACGCTTACACGCCCTACACCACCCCCAGCAGCCGCTCCTTGCTCGGTGGCGGACTGCCCGTCCACATCACCAACATCCGCCAGCACCCGGACGGGCGCGTGAGCTTCCACCTCGGCTACGAGTATCAGTGAGCTGACGGGCGTGGCGCGGGCTTGCCAGCCTTGACCGGTGCTCGCACGCTTTGCGCGTCGTGGCTGGCAAGCACTTCCTCATCATCGGCGGCGGGATCGTAGGCATGGCGACCGCCGTCAAGCTCGCGCGCAGGCTCCCCGAGGCGCGCATCACCGTCCTCGAGAAGGAACCGGGCGTCGGCCGACACCAGAGCACGCACAACAGCGGCGTGTTGCATTGCGGCCTCTACTACAAGCCCGGCTCGCTCAAGGCCCGCCTGGCCGTCAGCGGTGTCGCGGAGATGACGGAGTTCTGCCGCGAGCACGCCATCCCGCATGACGTTTGCGGCAAGCTTGTCGTCGCGGTGGACGACACCGAGGTCGCCCGGCTGAAGGATTTGCAAACGCGCGGCGCGCAAAACGGACTGAGCGGGTTGCGCTGGCTTGGCCCTGAGCAGATGCGCGAGATCGAACCGCACGTCGGGGGCGTCGCGGCATTGCACGTCCCGCAGGAAGGCATCGTGGACTACGCGAAAGTCTGCGCGACGATGTTGGCGTTGATCACGCAGGCCGGGAACCGCGTGGTGACCTCCGCGCGCGTCACGGCGCTGCGTGAGAGCACGGCGGGCTGGGTGGCGGAGACAGTGGCGGGGGCATTCGAGGGCGACTTCATCGTGAACTGCGCCGGGCTGCACAGCGACCGCGTGAGCGAACTGGCCGGCGAGCGGCGCGACGTGCGCATCGTCCCGTTCCGGGGCGAATACTACCAGCTCAGGAAGGAGCGCGAGTCGCTCGTGCGGAACTTGATTTATCCGGTGCCCGACCCGCAGTTCCCGTTCCTCGGCGTGCACTACACACGGATGATCCATGGCGGCATCGAGGCCGGGCCGAACGCGGTGCTCGCTTTCTCCCGCGAGGGCTACACGAAGACCGACCTCTGCGTCGGCGACCTGTGGGACGCACTCACGTTTCGTGGGTTGTGGAACTTCCTCGGCCGGCACCAGCGCATGAGCTGGGAGGAACTCAAGCGCAGCTTCAGCAAACGCCTCTTCTGCGAATCGCTCCAGCGGCTCGTGCCCGAAATCCGCGAGTCGGACCTCGTGCCGGGCGGCGCGGGCGTGCGCGCACAGGCGATGTCGCCCGACGGCACGCTCGTGCAGGATTTCTGCCTCGTCGCCCGCCCGAAGGCGCTGCACGTCCTCAACGCCCCCAGCCCCGCCGCGACCGCCTCGCTGGCCATCGGCGAGGAGATCGCGCGGCAAGTGGCGGAGCTGCGGTGAGGGCTCTGCCCGCCTCGTAGGCGAACCTTTTCCTTGGCAGCGGCGGGACTGTCCCATACAACCGCGTCCGGTTCTTTGAACGACGGCGGAGTTGCTCCGCCACCACCGCTCGCAAGTGCAGGGAACCCCGTGAGAACCGGGGACGGTTGCGCCACTGTGACGGGCTACGGACTCCCAATGCCACTGGCTGAAGGCCGGGAAGGCGGGAGCGAGGTTTGAAGCCCGGAGTCAGGATACCGGCTTGTCAGCGCTCGTCAGGGCACGCTCACGCGCGCCCACTTCTCCGACAAAGAGAAGGATGAGGCCAGCCCGTCGAACCATCTTTCGGCGGGATTGAGATGCCTTCATTCTCCAATTTGCGGAGGTGAAGGCTTTTTTGTTTTCCCCTCCCTTCTGGTCTCCAACCCCAACCGCTTCGTGCGCCTTAAGAACCCGCGCGGAGTTTGCAGTGAAAGACCAGATGAAAACAGAAGTCAGCAGTCAGCAGTCAGCGGTCAGCGAAGGGCGCGGCGTCCGTTCTATCCTCTATCCTCTCCTCGCCCTCGCCTCGGCCGCCGCCGCGCTTGGGCAGGAAACTAAGACCAACGCCCCAGCCGCGCTCCCCACGGTCGTCGTCACCGCCACGCGCACGGAGGAGCCGGTGGACAAGACCGCCGCTAGCGTCACCGTCTTGACGCACGCGGACCTCGCGCAGCAAAACCTCACCTCCCTCGCTGATGCGCTCGACACCGTCGCCGGCCTCGCCGTGCTGCGGAACGGCACCCCGGGCCAGCCCACGTCCGTCTTCTCGCGCGGCTCCAAGAACAGCCACACGTTGCTGGTTGTGGACGGACGGCGCGTGCCTGCGATGCTCGCGGGCGGCTACGACTGGAGCAATCTAGACCTCGTTGGCGTCGAGCGGATTGAGGTGCTGCGCTCCGCCAACTCCGCGCGCGACGGCGGCGACGCCATCGGTGGCGTGGTCAACGTCCGCACCTTCTCCGGTCGCGGGCTGGCGCGGCCCGTGCATGAAGTATCCGCAGAAGGCGGCTCGTTCTCGACCTTCCGCGAGTCCCTCACCAGCCGGGGCGCGGCGGGGAAATTCGATTACGCCGTGAGCGCCTCGCGCTTCGACGCCGCTTTCCCGCGCGACAACAACGACCAGCGGCTCACGTCCTTCCGAGGCGGCGTGGGTTACGAGTTCACACCCGAACTCTACGCGGACTTCAAGACCACCTACGCGCAAGCCGACGGCGGCACGCCGGGCGGCACGTCCTTCCCCTCGGTCGATGACCACCTCAAGCGCGAGTCCACTCAGGTCTCGCCCGGCCTAGTCTGGACGCCGAGCGAAACCGTGGACTCTCGCCTCTACTACGCGTTAGAAAACCAG
>JBJTAU010000223.1:0-2874 GCA_046090965.1 Limisphaerales bacterium
GCGATGGCCGCCGCCGGACTACGGCTCAACCGCTTCTACACCGCGCACTTCAACTGCTCGCCCACGCGCGCGAGCGTGATGACGGGCCGGCATCCGCACCGCATGGCCACGTTCGGCCCTGGCTCGCCCCTCCGCGCGCAGCCCGAAGCCCTTCGTCAGCGATGTGCCGTCCTCGACGCTGGATATTTACCAGACCGTGCTCGCAGCCACCGGCGCGAAGGTGGAGAAGCAAATTCAGCCGCTCGACGGCATCAACCTGCTGCCATTGTTCGACGGGCAGATGGACGCGCGCGGCAAGGCCATTCCATTCGTCGCCCGCATCAACCAGGCCGGCTCGCACGCGGCGTTGCTCGACTGGCCTTACAAGCTGCACACCGACGCCAGCAGCGCTCGTGGCAAGAAGGGCGCGGTCGGCGGCGAAGTAAAGGCCGTGTTGCTCTACGACGTGTCAAATGACCCGAAGGAAACCACCGACCTTGTCGCACAACAGCCCGAGCGCGTCGCGAAGATGAAAGCCGAACTCGCCGCGTGGAAGGCCTCGGTGGAGAAGAGCCTCGCGGGCGGCGATTACGACGCACCGCAGGGCCAGCCCGCACCCATAGCCAAGAAGGCGAACCAGAAGCAGGCGGCCCAGTGACACACCACCACGTGCAAAGGCTATTCCTCTCCGCGCTCCTCGGCGCTTTCTGCGCCTTTGCGTTGGATTCCTCGGCCGCCACGCGCCGCCCGAACGTCATCCTCTTTCTCGTGGATGACATGGGCTGGGTGGACTGCGGTGCCTACGGCTCGAAGTATTATCAGACGCCAAACATTGACCGCTTCGCCGCGCGCGCGCTGCGGTTCACGGATGCTTACGCGCAGCCGCTGTGCTCGCCCACGCGCGCGTCATTGCTCACGGGAAAGTATTCGGCCAGACACGGCATCACGAGTGCCACGGGCCATCAACCACCGCAGCCGGTGGGGTTCAAGTTTCTGCCCGACTCCGCACCGGCAAACCGCCCGCTGCTCTTGCCCGAAAGCAAAAATTATCTGGAGCCTTCCGAGTTCACGCTGGCGGAGGCGCTCCGCGCGGCGGGCTATCGCACCGCTCACCTCGGCAAATGGCACCTGGGCCTCACGCGTCCGCACTGGCCGGAACAGCAGGGCTTCGACGTCGCCTTCCATTGCCATCCTGATCCCGGCCCGCCGGGCAATTACTTCTCCCCCTACAGCGTCGCGCGCGACGGCGAGCCGCGCGGCCCAAGCAAAGTCGGCACCATTACCGATGGCCCGCCCGGCGAATACATCGTGGACCGGCTTGCGGACGAAGCGGTGAAGTTCATCGAGGCGAACCGCGACCGCCCGTTCTTCCTCAACCTCTGGCAATATGGCGTCCACGGTCCGTGGGGGCACAAGACCAACTACACGCAGCAGTTCGTCGGCAAGACCGACCCGCGCGGCAAGCAGGGCAACCCGATCATGGCGTCGATGCTCCGCAGCGTGGACGAAAGCTTCGGCCGCATCCTCGACACGCTCGACCGTCTCAAACTCGCCGACGACACCATCGTCATCTTCAATTCCGACAACGGCGGCAACACCCACAGCAACGTCCCCGACACCGGGAAGACCGCGAAGGCCGAGCAGAACAAGTCCCCGCTCCTCACCGACTGGCGCAAGTGGGCCGGCGACCTCCCGCCCACGAACAACGACCCGCTCCGCGACGGCAAAGGCACGCTCTACGAAGGCGGCACACGCGTCCCGCTCATGTGGGCGTGGGCCGGACGCATCAAGCCCGGCCTCGCGCACGATGTCGTCGGCCACATTGACCTCTACCCGACCGTGCTGGAACTCGCCGGGCTTCCTCGCCCCGCCGAGCAGAAGTTCGATGGCGTGAGTTACGCGCGTGTGTTGCGTGGTGAGGGCCGGCTCGAACGCGCTGCGTTCTTCAACTACTTCCCGCACGGCCGTAACGGCGGCGGCGTGTGGGTGCGCGCGGGCGATTGGAAACTGATCCGCTGGTTCGACCCGGGCACGCCCCGCGAGCTGTTCAACCTGAAGGACGACTTGAGCGAAGCTAAGAACCTCGCCGATGCCCAGCCCGCGAAAGTGAAGGAACTCGACGCGCTCATTGACGACTTTCTCCGGGACACCGGCGCGAGTTACCCGCGCCCGAACCCCGCCTACAAAATAGCTGCCGCCACGCCCACGCCCACGCCCGCGCCGGCCAATGCCAATGCCGCCGACCCGCTCGACGGCTGGAAGGCCCGCCAGTGCGAGGCCGTGGTGAAAGACGGCGTCGTGACCGTGACCGGCAAAGCCGGGGCGTTCCTCGGCCACGGCATGGGCAAACTCACCGGCCCAGCCACGCTGAAATTCCGCGCTCGTTCTGCCGCCGGCGGCGCGGGCAAAGTCGAGTGGCTGCCAGGCGGGGCGACTGACGCGGCAAACGCGCAGTCCGTCCCCTACGACCTCCCCGCCGGCGACTGGCGTGAAGTTTCCGTCAACCTTGCGACCACCGGCCCGCTCGGTGTGCTGCGCCTCTACCTCCCGGCCGCGAGCAAACCGGTGGAGCTGGACTGGATTGAAATCTCCCCCAAGGCGGGCAAGCCGCAGCGCTGGGACTTCGACAAACCGTAGGTGGAACCGGGACAGCGGAGCGAAGTGGCGCTACTGCGGCCGGCGGTCGAGCTTGTCTAACTTCTTGAGGCGGCCCTCGAGCTCCTTTTCGAGCGCCTTCCTAAGTTTGTCGGCCTTCTCCGGGTCGTTGGCGTATTGCTCCAGCTTCCGCTCGTGCTTGCTCATCACGTAGTCGCGGACCTGCTCGGGCGTGAGCGCGCGCGGGTCGGGCTTGCGAGGTTGGAAGACCTGGCCCGGCGGCGGGGCGGTGGGCTGGAA